>JBAWCO010000407.1:0-2514 GCA_049590315.1 Occallatibacter sp.
TCGGCATGCATGGAGTTGGGGAGCGCCACGTAGACCGCGTCAACAGCAGGATTGTGGATGATCTGGTCGAAGTTCTCGTAGTTGTAGATCGACGCAGTCGGGACGTTGTATTGGGTGGCGATGCGGTCGGCTTTGTCGCGATGACCACTAACGAGGGCGGTGATTTGGGAGTTGTCGGTGGGGAGCACGCCGCGCATGAAGTGATCGGCGATGCGGCCCAGGCCGATGACGGCATAGCCAATTTTTCGACTGGATGGCTGGGCGTTGAGGATGGGAACAAAGCGGGCAGCAAGGCCCATGGCACCAATCTTGGCGAAGTCTCTGCGCGTGAAACGCATCATGACTGAAATCCCCCGGCAAACGAATGTAAGGATAGTCGAGTTGGGTGGTTGAGCCAAGGTTGTGTGGGATTTGTGTCGACAGGGAGCGGCGGCTTAGCATCGGCCTCATGGATTTTTTGATTTTGGACGGGCAGCCGCTGACGCTGGCTGAGATTGAATCGGTGGCGCTGAAGGGCTGCCGGGTGGAGATTGCGCCTGCCGCGTTGGTGCGGGTGAAAGCTAGCCAAGAGCAGATCGAACGGATTTTGGCGCGAGGGCAGACGGTGTATGGAGTCAACACCGGCTTTGGGAAGCTGGCCGATGTGCGGATTCCGGCTGACAAACTGGCGCAGTTGCAGACGAACCTGGTGAGGAGCCACGCGGGCGGAGTGGGGCAGCCGCTGGCTGAGTCTGAAGTGCGGGCGATGCTGCTGCTGCGGGCCAATGTGCTGGCGAAGGGGTTCAGCGGATGCAGGGCAGTGGTGGTGGAGACACTGGTGGCGATGCTGAACGCCGGGGTGCATCCGGTGATTCCCGAGAAGGGCTCAGTGGGTGCGAGCGGGGATTTGGCGCCACTGGCGCACCTTGCACTGGTGGCGATTGGCGAGGGCGAGGCGGTTTATCGCGGGGAGAAGATGGCCGGGGGCGAGGCTCTGCGGTGTGCGGGACTGCAGTTGCTAGAACTAGCAGCCAAAGAGGGGTTGGCGCTGTTGAACGGGACGCAGGCGATGACCGCTGTTGGCGCGCTGGCTGTGGCGCGCGGTCTGAGGGTGGCGAAGGTTGCGGACCTGGCGGGGGCAATGAGCCTGGAGGCGCTGATGGGCACGCCGACGGCCTTCGATGCGCGGATACACGAGGTGCGGCCGCATTCTGGGCAGATCGCAGTCGCAGCGCATTTGCTGGGATTGATGGCGGGCTCGGAAATTCGCGAAGCTCATCGTGAACATGACTCGCGGGTGCAGGATGCTTATTGTTTGCGGTGCATGCCGCAGGTGCACGGAGCGGTGCGAGATGTGCTCGAACATGTGCGAGGCGTGCTTGGGGTTGAGGCGGGATCGGCTACAGATAATCCGCTGGTGTTTCCAACGGACTCGTCCAAGACGCAAGAGGACGGAGTCCTGTCAGGAGGGAATTTTCATGGAGCGCCGCTGGCCTACGCGTTTGACTATGCGGCGATTGCGTTGACCGATCTGGCGAGCATTACTGAGCGGCGGATAGATCGGCTTCTGAATCCGGATATCAACGAGGGACTACCGCCTTTTCTGTCGCCCGATCCGGGTCTGTCGTCGGGATTCATGATGGCGCAGATTGTGGCTGCTGCGCTGATCAACGAGTGCCAGGTTTTGGCGCATCCTTCATCGACGGGAAGCATTCCGACGAGCGGGGGCAAAGAGGATCACGTGTCGATGGGGATGACCGGGGCGGTGAAGCTGCGGCAGATTGTGGAGAATAACGAGAGGATTGCGGCGATTGAACTGATGTGCGCGGCGCAGGGATTGGAATGCCGGAGACCGCTGAAGGCGAGTCCGGCGATGGAGCGGGCGCATGAGGCCGTCAGGGCGGTGGTTCCTCGGCTGGAGCAGGACCGAGTGCTCGCGGGAGATATCGAAGCGCTGGCCGGGGCAGTGCGGGGTGGGGCGTTTGAGGAGTGGTGCGGCTGAGGCTCCGGGGTGTTGTCATAAGAGTATCGAGCCACGAGCGGACAGGTTACTATCAAGCGCACGTGTAACCATTGTGGTACGGGAGACAGGCATTGGAAGACATGTCTGAATAAGTGGTTAAAAATGAATAAGATAGAAGTTATTGCGGATTAAGATGCGGCGAGAGGGAGTTTCGAGATTTCTATCAATTTGCTATTGATTTCTAGAGAAAAAATCCGTAAAATAGGACTCTAGAGTTACCTCAGGAGTGACTGGTACCCCAGCCCGTTGCCGAGGATGAACGTGCAACTCACTCTTCATTAAGGATAACAAATCAATGGCAAAGCGTCGTGGAAATCCAAATTGGGGCAAACCGGAGCCCATCGGACCGGTTGTGCCCACTGTGACCTCCTTCGAGGTAATTGTGAAGGAGTTCAAGCTTACCCCGGACCAGTACATCCGGTCCACCCGCCTGCGGGAGTGGGCTCGTAGGAACAAGAATTCAAAGTACATCCCTGAGGCGTTGTTAGAGGCCTGGGGTTTCGAGATCGAGT
>JBAWCO010000408.1:0-4249 GCA_049590315.1 Occallatibacter sp.
GGGGGTCTCCCACAGAAACGATACTCCGTAGGAGGCGTTCGCCATTATTCCCTGGCCCCGTCAAGAACTGGAATTTCCTGATCTCCCGCTCGAAGCTGCTGAAGCCCGAAGAATGAACGAACGTCCCAACCATCCAGTTGCCCGCTTGCCGATTGGCGAAGAAAATGTGCAAAAACGGTCAAAAATGCACAGACTGTGATCTACGTCACAGAGTGTGATACGGGACACAGCTACGGTTCTCCGCACGGGAAAATTTGTTGCTTCCTTTGGTAGGTGGAAAGACTGCTTGCGCCAAAACTGGAGGTATCTATGCCCCTGACAGTCGTCCTTGCCGTTGGCTTGGATTCGTGGAAACTAACCGCACAAAGTTCAGCCCTCAGATCCGCCGGATACATCGTCGTATCCGCCCACTCCATCCGGGACGCGATCGAGCACTTCAAGGCCGGCGACTTCGACCTGGTCCTGCTTGACAACTCCATCTCCGTCGAAAACAAGGAAAGACTGACCTTCCTGATTCGAGCATCGGGTTCAAAGACACCCGTGGCAAGCGTCGTGCACTCCGCAGCCGACTCCCACTCATTTGCTGACGCGAGCCTCGGGAACGAATCTGTCGACATGCTCACGGGCATGGGAGATCTCTTGGCAAAAAGGGCGGAGATGTCGGTGGTGAAGACAACTACTCGCAGCGACGCGCAGGAAACTCGTGTCGCATGACTACGGCGTCCGTGCGCCACACAACTTCCCCGTGAACCGAATCCGCTCAGTTCGAGAAGAGGTGGATGGATGGCAACTTTGCAATTGATACACAGTCAGAGAGCTCCGAAGCTCCAGACAAGTAACCTCGTGACTCAGTTTCTCGGAGACCCGACGCAACACCGCAGGGCCCGTCTTGGCGAGGAATATCCGCCGAGCACCTTCGCGCCGATTGAGTGGGACAGCTCACGCTGGCCTTACAAGACAGGAGAATTCTTCAGGGGCTTGCCGGAATCGGCGAGAACCGATTTTGAATGGCTCGCAACCCCGGTCTGCTGCCAGAGAGCGACGATTCTATTCACTGAGCAGCAACTTCCGCGCAGCGTCCTGTGCCTGCTGGAGGGAAGGGTCAAACTCTGGGTCGACTCCATCGACGGAAAGCGGCTCATTGTTGGAATCGCTGGCCCGGGGGAGATTCTGGGGCTCACCGCCGCGGTTTCCGGCGACCGCTACGGCATGACGGCGGAGTCGCTTTTCCCCTGCGTGATAGCGCGGCTCGATCGGGACTGCTTTCTCGACTTCCTGGTGCGCAACGCAGTTGCCTATCGAAATGTCGCTCGCCAGTTGAGCCAGGAACACCAGCGGAGCCGCGAACAACTGCGACTGCTCGGCCTCTCATTGACTGCACACGCCAAACTAGCCCGGCTCCTTGTGGGGTGGTGCGCGGAAGGCCAGCAAACTGAGAATGGCATCCGCATTCAGTGCGCGCTCACACACCAGGAGATTGGCGAACACATCGGCGTCTCCCGCGAAACTGTCACTCGCACCATGCAGGAACTCAAGAAGCGCGACCTCGTCGAACAGCGCGGCGCAACTCTGGTGGTATCGAACTTCCGCGGCCTCGAAATCTTTGCAGGCGCGGCATGCTAGCTCACTTGGGGGAGCGATGAAGAAGCATGATCTCAACGTCAAAGTCGGAGATGCCATAGTCATTTCTCCGTCCTCGTCATCAAAGCGCTATCCCGCCATGGAGCGTCTCTCGACCGTATCGGCAGTCCGCCCCAAGTCATTTGACGCGGGTGGCCTTTGTTTTCGAAATGACGGAAGAGAGTGGCGCGGTCGACACCGGGTTTATTTAGTTGCGCAGGCACCGGAAGAGAGTGAGGAAGACAACCTCCTGGTGCTCAGCGAAGAAGAGAGAAGCCGGGAAGAGCGAAGACAGATCGAATACGCTAAGCGAAAAACAGAGAATGCGATCCTGGCTTATTTACTCAGCTACCGGCAGGAAAACGAGTGGCTTCGGCTTAGTCTTCGCGAACTGCGCAGGATTGCGGCGTTGCATGGCATTACGTTGAAAAAGCGTGCGCGCTCGAAGCGTCAGGTTCTGGTGCCAATCCGATAGAACCTCCCCCGTTACTGGTCGGACCACGAATGCGGCATCCAACGAATACGATGTTGTTTTTCAGCAGAAATTGTTCAATTTTGACCATTTTCCATGGCGGAATGTGATTAGCGTCACTGTTAAGTAAGCAAAGTAGTTGTCGGATCACTGTGCACACGGAGCTCCTCTGCAACGGGGCTCCGTGATTTTTTTGTGGGGGGAGGCTTGGCCCCATCCGCCGGCGGATCGGGCAACACATGGCGGCTCGCAGGGCACACAAAACAGCGAACTTGCCCAAGATGCGGAGCATTGCCATCGATGGCAACCGTCTCCTTGACGAGCAGGACCTGATGCACTCCGCAAATCAGGGGATTCGAGTCCTTCTGTCTGAAGCATGGTGTGGCCACGTCCATTCTCCTGACTAGAATGTTTGCATGGCATATTGTAACTCAGAAGAAATGTGTGGCCTAGGTCTGGACCCAAGGCCACACCCTAATCTGTCATCACTTTTCTTAATTACGATAGATCGCCCTCGACAAGTCGATGAATTCGGGCGACCAGTTCTTCTTTGCGATATGGCTTGGCCAGGAAATGACCGGCCACCACCGCTTTGCCCGACTCGCGTAGCGCTGCCTCAGAAAACCCCGATGAAAACAGCACCTTGATCCCCGGCTTCAGCTTGACCGCTTCCTGAGCAAGCTCAATTCCGTTCGCGCCTCGCGTGAGGATGATGTCGGTGAACAGAATGTCGAAGGACGCAGAGTCCTGGAGCAGAGCCAGCGCCTCGCTCGCGTTGGTGGCCACCATTGCGTCGTATCCCGCATCGCTCAGCACGCGGTGTGCCGATCTTGCGAGATCCCGACTGTCTTCGACGATAAGAATCCTGGCGCCACCAGCTTTGCGCCGCTTTTGAACTTCAGCAGGAGACTTCAGTACGGACTCTTTTGCAGTGGAGCGCGGAAGATACAAGCGCACTGTCGTGCCCAGGCCCGGTTCGCTATAGATCCGAACATGGCCGCCCGACTGCTTCACAAAACCAAAGACCATGCTGAGTCCCAATCCAGTACCCACGCCCGCAGGCTTGGTGGTGAAGAAGGGGTCAAAGGCCCGCTCTACGGTCTCCGGCGTCATGCCCTGGCCGGAATCGGTAACTGTCACCATCACATACTCCCCCGCGTTCAGGTCGGCGAATTGCTGGACATACGATTCATCGAGCGATGCGTTTGCAGTCTGAATCACCAATTTGCCCCCATTGGGCATTGCATCTCTCGCATTGGTGGCCAGGTTCACCAGTGCCGTTTGCAATTGAACAGGATCGGCCATTGCCGGCCAAACTTCCGGCGTCATCTCCAGAACGATCTCCACCTGTTCTCCGAGCGATCTGGCAAGCAGACTCATCATGCTCTTTACAAGCTGATTTACTTCAATCCTCTTCGGGTCCAGATTTTGCTTCCTCGAAAAGGCCAGAAGCTGCTTGATCAGTTCGGCGCCGCGAAGGGAAGCATCGAGCGCCATATCGTTCATCTCGAGATCTTCCGACCCTGGAGCGAGGTTCTCCCGCAAAAGCTCGAGATTGCAAATGATGATGCTGAGCAGATTATTGAAGTCGTGTGCGATGCCCCCGGTCAATTGGCCGACGGCTTCCATTTTTTGCGCTTGGCGAAGCTGCTGCTCGATCGCCGTTCTCTCGCTGATGTCCTCGAACATGCGGACAAATCCCGCATCTCCGCCATTGTGGTCGTGGAGCGCGGCGGCATTCAGGCTGACATCGATGACCGTTCCGTCTTTCCTGCGCCGTCGAATCTGCAGGTTTCTGAATCCCTCACCCTGGCTAAGCTCCGCCAACAGCGGCGCACTGGAATCTGCTTCCGCCTCCAGGGTCCTGTCCAGATCCCGGATACTTGAACCCACTACTTCGTTTGCTGGATATCCGAGGATTCGTTCTGCTGCGCGGTTCCAGCGATCAATTCTCCCGTCTTTCGTATACGTGTAGATTCCGATGGGAGAGCCATCGATGATGGCGCGCAAAGCCTCATTCCTGTTGGCAAGAACCTGCGCCGCGTTCGCCCGCTCCTCCGCAATTTCTTTCTGTCGATGGCTCTCAGAGCGCGCCTCTTCCAGTCGCTTGCGCTCCGTGATGTCGCGAATCGCGGCCAGCGCATACAAGGCATCCCC
>JBAWCO010000409.1:0-12103 GCA_049590315.1 Occallatibacter sp.
GTCCAGGTAAAAGCGGCCCACCCGCCGTCCACCTTCGAAAACGTCGAACACTGAAACATCCGCGTGCCACGCCGTGGCGTCGGAGGGCCGATACTCCACCTTGAACAACCGCGCCGCAGTCTGCAGCACCCCAGCCTCAACCTGCGCGTACGGGAAATACGGCCGCACCGACTGCGAGTCGAAATCGAACGCCGAGCGCCGGAACTGCTCATACCAATATCCCCGGCTGGTGATGTCGATGGCCTTCAGCCCCGACTGCCGCTCGCGGGCAAAGTTCATGATCAGCTCAAATTCGCGTCGCGCGCCTTCGCGGCTGGCCTCGTCCAGCTTGGCGAGAAAAGTCCGGACATTTGCCGCCGAGCCCATCATCTGGTCCGCCGTGGCCAGGTCTGCCCAACTGCGGAATCCAAGCACTGTCGCAATCTCCTGCCGGGTCGCCAGCAGGTCGAGAAGTATCTTCTGGTTCGCGGGATAGGCGCGTGTGTTGTAGGCCAGAAACATCCTTTCGCGCAATGCGGTGCTGGCGGCGAAGGTCATCACCGGCTGCATGTCGGGCTGGTCGGTGCTCAAAGTGACGCGTCCCTCCGAGTTTGCCGGATGCCGCGCCAGGTAGTCCGCGGGCAAACCGTCGAGCTCCGCCTCGGTCGCCTCAATCGTCTTGCCGCCTTCCTGGATGTTGCGGCTGAACTCCAGCGAGAGCATGGTCGCTTTTTCCTGCAGGGCTTGCAGGTGGTCGCGGGTCGCCTGGTCCTTGTCCACGCCGGCCAACCGGTAGCCCAGCAGCGTGCGCTCAAGAAAATGCCGCGTCGCGGGACTGGCACCGTCCAGGCTGATCGCCGCCAGCGCATCGTAAACAGCGCGATTGAGGCTCAGGGCCGCACCGGCCATGCCCACCCGCTGTGCTTCATTCTGCGCCTGGTCGCGGACGGCCTTGTCGGAAGCGACGGAGTTGAGCACGCCGGCCTGCGCACCGGCCAGACTGAGCTGCTCGATGGCCGTGTCAAACAGCCGCAATGAATTCTCCGGCGTCCGTGGACCCTCGACAGCCAGCAGGGCAGCCAATGCCGCCTCATGCGCAGCCAGCCGCGCGCCGACCCATGCGGCAAGCGCCTCGGCCGATGTTGCTCCGCCGGCCTCCCAAACGTGAATAGACTCGGTAGAGGTGACAGCGGGTGGATTTTGAGCAGGCATGATGAGCAAACTCCTCCAAACTTCTAGGTTGCCACAGCGGGGCGGTCTCGTGCGGCTCGGCCGTTCCAGAGACCGTCATATTCGGATGTTGCATACTGCCGGAATCCCGTCTAAGATGCGTCAATTGATGGCGAAGCTTCTTGAGGCACCCAATCCGGCCCCTTTCGTTCAGACAGCCAGCGCCCCTCGGCTGCGCGTGGGCAAGGTGTGCGTGGCCATTCAAGGCAGCTCACCCGCTGAACTGATGGAGCGGGGGGGGGAAGCGCTCAGAGATTCCAGGTTTCTCGAATTCCGCCTCGATTCCTGCCCCAAACCAGCGGCCGCCCTGCCCAAACTGAAAGAATTTCTGGCCAATCATCGCGATGTAACGGCGATTGCTACCTGTCGCCGCAAGCAGTTTGGCGGTAACTTTGCTGGGTCTTTGACTTCGGAGCTTGAGGTGCTGTCGGCAGCAGCAGAGGCCGGCTGCAGAATCGTCGATCTTGAAGTCGAGTCCGCCGAGGAGGCCAAGCCAGCCCAACTCGACAGATTCCGGTCGGGTTTGCGGGCGGCTGGCGTGGCCCTGCTGGTCAGCTTTCACGACTTCACGCGCACCAAGGGCCTCGACCATGCGGCGGCACGGATTGAAGCTTTTCAGCCGGATTTCGTGAAGGTGGTTTCCACCGCCCGATCACTTGCGGACAACCTGGCAGTGCTGAAATTGATTGAAGACCACTCGCTGGCAGCGCATGTGGTGGGCATCGCCATGGGCGAGGAAGGCCTGGTCAGCCGCGTGCTGGGCCCTAGAGCCGGAGCGGCCTTTACCTTTGCGTCGATCTCAGACGGCCCTGAACCCGGTGTGGCGACGGCTCCAGGACAAGTCAGCGCGCACTCTCTCCACGATCTCTACCGCATCGAGCATCTTGACCAGGCGACACGCATCTTCGGCGTCGCCGGAAATCCCATCTCTCACTCGCTTTCGCCGCAGATGCAGAACACGGCCTTCCGGCGTGAAAACGTGAATGCGGTGCTCCTGCCGCTGAAAACCAAGTCCCTCGACGACCTGCTAACCCTGGTGCGCGAACTGCCTCTGGGTGGCGTGGCCGTCACCATGCCTTTGAAAGAAGAGGTCCTGCCGCATCTGGCCAATATGGACCCCCTGACCGCTCGCATCAAGGCCTGCAACACGCTGCGCACCGGGGCCGACGGCAAGCTGTATGGCTTCAACACCGACGTAGCCGGGGTGGTGAGGCCGCTTGAAAAGCGCCTGAAGCTTTCCGGCGCACGCATCGCCGTGCTGGGTGCGGGCGGTGCGGCAAGAGCGGCAATCTTTGGATCAGTGGACCAGGGTGCTGAGGTTTTTGTCGTCAATCGCACCCACGAAACCGCCGTGGCGCTCGCCCGGCAGGCCAAGGCCAAATCTCTGAAACATGAGCAGCTTGCAAAAAATCACTTCGATGTGCTGATCAACGCCACTCCCTGCGGAATGGCAGGCGGCAAGGCCGCGATGCCCATTGCGGAAAACGAGCTGAACGCCGGCCTGGTCTTCGAGATGGTCTACAACCCCATGGAAACGCCACTGCTGAAGCTGGCCAAAGCACGCGGCATTCCCGTGATCACCGGCTTGGAGATGTTTGTTCAGCAGGGTGCGCGCCAATTCGAAATCTGGACCGGAAAACCCGCTCCTGAATCGGAAATGCTGCGGGTAGTTGAGATGGAACTGCGCCGGCGGGGATAAGCCGCGGGGTGCCCAGCGATGCAGGAAAAAATGGAACGGCGGACACCTTAATGTCAGGTAAGACCGTCCAATGATTGGGGATTTAGAATTTCTCATTCCCCCGAACCTGCTCCCCCATTCCATCCCAATGAGCCTGATGACTTCTTCTCCGCCGGTGGATCGCTGTTTGCAGGGCCAGTTGTTCTCGACCGCGCATTCGGGTTGGCGCTCTGCCGCGGCCCGTATCGCCGGTACCCTTTGTCTGGCATCCGCGGTTCTTCTCAACGGATGCGGATTCTGGATTCACTCAAGCCTCTTTGGATCTCCGCCCAGCTCGGGTCAGCACGGGTCAATCACCATCTCGCCGCAATATGTCGCTCTGGCGCCGAGTCAGAAGTTTCAATTCACAGCGACGGTCACCGGCGGAGGACAAACCGAATGGCTGGTGAACGGTGTACCGGGAGGAAGCCCCGCCACAGGCACCATAGACTCTTCCGGAAATTACACCGCTCCGGCTTCTTCGTTAATGAGCGCAAATATCACGGTGACGGCAGCGCTGGCCGCGTCTCCGTCGCAAAACTACGCCACTGCGGCGGTTGCTATCATTCAGGCCTCCGTCCTATCCTGCCCCTCCGCCACTGGCAATCCGCAGGTCGCACTCTATTCGATCAATCTGCCTGCCCCAGGAAACGTGTCGGTGCAATTTGGAAAGACCACTGACTATGGGTTGAACACCTGGCAGGTTGCCACCACCTCTCCCAATGGCGGGCAGGTACAGATTTATGTTGCAGGCATGTTGGGCCAGACCCTTTACCACATGCGGGCGCAGGTTACGCTGAACAACGGCGCCACCTATGACGACACCGACCACACCTGCATGACGGGGACGCCGCCGGCAACCTCGCCTGTCAAGGTCGCCATGTCAGCGGCAGGGACGCCACAGCCGGGAATCGAAATGTGGAACACGCTCATCCCACCGAATCTGACCCAGGCATTCGCTACCGACCTGGAAGGGAACGTGATCTGGACATACACCTACAACGGCACAGGTCTGGATACGCTCCAGGGAATCCAATTGCTGCCTGACGGCAATCTGCTGATGGTGATCTCATACCTCTCTTCGCTGACGGTTGGAGCGCAGCCCGGCCTGATCAACGATGTGCGCGAGATCGATCTGGCGGGAAACACCGTTCGCGAAATCACCATGGACACGCTGAATCAGAAGCTGGCGGCGTCGAGTCTCCGTGACGCGGACGGCAACCTTTACCAGCTTAAGAGCTTTCACCACGATGTACTTGCCCTGCCAAACGGTCACTGGATGCTGCTGGCCACTTACTCGAAGAACTACACCAACCTGCAGGGATATCCGGGAACCACCACCGTTTTGGGGGACGCGCTGGTGGATGTGGATCAAAACTCAAATCCAGCCTGGGTATGGAACACCTTCGACCATCTGGATATCAACCGCCATCCCATGAATTTTCCTGATTGGACGCACTCCAACGACATGATCTACTCGACAGACGATCACAATATATTGCTTTCCATGCGACACCAGAATTGGATCGTCAAAATAGAATTTCTGGACGGCCAGGGGTCTGGCAAAGTGTTGTGGCGGCTGGGCGAGGGCGGCGACTTCAAACTGGTTGGCGGCCTCGATCCAACAGACTGGTTTTATGCGCAGCATGGCATGCATTTCTTCACGCCTAACACCACCGGGGTCTTCCGGATGGGGCTAATGGACAACGGGAACGACCGCATCTTCCCTTCCGGGCAGGTGCTCTGCAAACCAGGCGCACCGACGACCGCCAGTTGTTACTCGACGATGCCAGTGCTGGAGCTGAACGAGACAGCCATGACGGCTACGCTAGTCACGCATTATGCTCCCCCACCGAGTTACTTCAGCTTTTTCGGGGGCAATACTGACCTGCTTGAAAATGGCGACATCCATGTCAATTTCTGCTCGCCCATATCGGGAGCCATCGTCCAGGAGCTGAACCCACAGGCGTCCCAGGTTGTATGGCAGGGGACCACGCCAGGCGCATTCCAGTTTCATGTTGATCGCTTGCCCAGCTTGTATCCCGGCGTCCAGTGGTAACAGACGCGATTGGTTTTAGGTTTGGCCCCGCAAGCCTTTCCCTGAATCCGCGACGCTGCGTGTGGTGAAAATGGAATTGCGCCGCCGAAGAATTGCGCCGCCGAACCTGATTCGGCCGCTCTCCTTTAACTACCCGCAGGTCGCTGCCCGCGTACAAGAAAATACTTGACATAGGCCTGCTTTTCGCGAGTAAATCACTTTCAGCCCGCTTCCCACGGGCGCTCATAGACATCTTTGTTGAATGAAGATTCAAGGCAGCCTCGTCTTCGACGGTGAAGCGGGGCCCATCCATTGTCTGTGTTCCCACCCCCAGGAACACTCGACGCGAACTGTAAACCCGGCTTGGCTCGAAAGGACCCTCTCATGAAACGCTTCTGGAAAACACTATTCGTGACGGCACTGGTATCCGCTGCGGCAGCTCACGCCGAAGTGGCTTCACAATCGAAGACCATCGTGGTCATGCAGCCGCGCGATCTACCCCAGACGGCGCAGGCAGCCGGTCAGTCGATGCAACTGCACGCCTTCAGCAACGGCGTGATCTACCTGTACATTGAGCAGCACCAGCTCGGACGTCTGGCAGTTCTCGACGTCACTGACCCAGCTCGAATCAAACAGGTGGCTGAAGCCAAGATGGACATTCCAGACTCGTTCGACTTTGGTGCGCCCTTGAACGACTCCGTGATCTTGGTGAATTTCCGCGACGGGAAAGGCTCGGCTCTGCTGGATCTGCGCAAACCCAAGGAGCCGACCCTCACCACAGCGAGTCCTCTATTGGTCGGAGCCAGCGCTGAGAAGATTGGCAGGTTGGGGCTCCTGTTGGCCAATGGCTCGCCAATCTCAACCAGCCCAGCGGTGCAGGACTATAGCATCGTTGACTCGTCCAATCCCGCAACTCCGCGCCTACTTGGCACAGTCAGGAATGTGCGGAAGGAACTTGTCAACGAAGATACGGGCACCACGTATTTGCTGGGCGAAGACGGCCTGACAGTGATTCGGCAGCCCGCAGTTGAACTGCAGTACCACCTGCAAAGCACCTACACCAACTAGGGTTCGCCAGAAGCCTTATTTGGCCTTCTTCTTTGGCTTGGGCTTCTCGCCTTCCACATGGCCCAGTTGAATCGGTCCCATATCCGGTCCGATCCGCTTCACCTGGGTGTCGAGCATCTCGTAGTGGATCGTGCGGGGAGCCTGTGGCCGGCTGATGCCGGTAGTTGGATCGATGGTGACATTCGGACCGCTGGCCAGCAGGAAGCTGAATACCGGCACATTCCCCTTGGCCCCCGGCTGCATTTCAACTCGCACCGGCAGATACCCTTGGATGGGGTGCAACCGGAAAGCCGTCTCATAGCGGTGGTGCTTCAGACTCCAGGTGAACACGCGCACTTGGTCGAAATCGAAGGGAAGCCCAGCCTGGTTCGGCCCCAGCACGGTCACGTATTCGGGGACCTGGTGATCGGATGACGCTGGCGGTGAGGGGGCATCTACATCGAAGACCTTCGTGAGCACATACGCGCCCACTATCCGCTGCCCCTCTGCATATTGCGCAATCTCGTCCGGCGCATCCACATCCATGCGGCCTGCAATCAGCCATCCGGTGTGGCCAGCCGAGTCGCGCACCAGCCACCAGTCCTCCATCGGAATCGCAGGCAAAGGGACCTCAGGCACAGGAGTCGTCGACTTGGGCTTGGCGGGCGGGGCAACAGATTTCGCCGCGGGCGGTGCGGAGCTCTTAACGGGGTTGGGCCCGGGACTCTTGCCCCCCAGCGACGGCTTGGTCTCCACCGGCTTTGGCGCTGAACTGGCGGGAACCGGGTTTTTCGGAACCGAGGCGCGCACCAAAAGCTGGACCTTGGCGTTCCCTGCCAGCAGATAGAAACGCTCCGTCTCTCGCCCGGGAAGCAAGTGTAGATAAATATCGTCGCGAACCGCCCCGGTAGCTACCACCGGGTCCTGTCTGTGGTCTTCCGCAAGCTTGGTAAACGCGTCGTAGGCCTTCGAGTCGATAACCGCCCGCTCTTCAATCCAACCAATCTCGTTTTTCTGGGTCTTGACCTTCAGGAAGCGGCGCCCGTGCTCCAGCACCTCCAACTGCTGCCCATTCGTCACTTCTGCCACGCGATTGGAGACCGCGGCCACCCGGTCGTGCAGATACATTTGCCGTGCGGCCACATACACCGTGTCGTGCTGTTCGTGGTGGAAGCGAGCGCACCCGCAGGCAAGCACAAGAATGCACAGCGTGACCAAAGGCGGAAGTGAGGCCCCGAAGCGCCTTGAAGATGGGACGAGAGGGATTGGAGATTGCGTGAGCACAGCCAGTGGCGGTCCTCTTGAGGATACCACCCTGGATCAAGGATGACAGGTTACTGATGACAGTAAAAGACTTATGTGAACCAGTTATTTCAATACAATTGAATCCTGGTTACCACTCGTTCTCGATCATCATGCGCCACTGTCATCTGTAACCTGACTTACTGCGCCGGCACCGCTACGATCGCGATCGGAGTGGACACCGGCGTACCGGTAAGCGGGGTGCCCAGTTGGCCTGAGGTGCGGGCGAAGCTGTAGGCATCAAACGTAGGTCCGGTATTGCTCACCGCCAGCACGAAGCTGCCGGTACTGTCCTCTGCCAGGCCGTATGGTTCGGTTCCCGTGGCGGGTGTGTTGGAAATTGCCGTGAGAGCCGACGTTGTCACCGAGTACCCCGTGATCGTGCCGACAGCGCCGGATTGCCAACTGGCGGCGTACACATAGCTGCCCGTCGAATCAGGCAGAATGGCGTGAGGCCCCAGTCCGGCGGGTGCATATGGCGCACCGCTACTGTAAGTAAACTCGGTTAGGCTGGCGCTTGAGCCGATCGTAAAGACGCGCAAAGCGCCGGAGTTGGTGCCGGAATTGAAGGCCCCGGTTTCGCCGACATACAGGAACCGGCTTTGCGGATCGATGGCTACCGCGATAGCGGCGCCACCGCTCCCACCGTGGGGAGCGTAGACCGGGCCGGACCCGAGAGGAGTAGCGCTGGTCGCGCTGAATGGAAAGACCTGTATGCCGGTCGAGTCCAGAGCCACGGCGACGAGCGTTCCGCTTGGAGAGATGGCTATCCCCCCCTGCAGGGCGGCCCCGGTTCCGATATTCATGCTAAGGGATTGGGTCTGTCGGCTTGTGTCCTGCGCGCCGGAGGAGGTGATTGGGAAAGCATTGAGTGTCCCGGTCGCCGAGGCGTCCAGCAGCCACTTGCCCGAAGGATCTACTTGAATCGCCTCTGCAACTGTGTCGCCAAAAACAGCCGTACTCCCCTGCCCCAGCGCGCCGGTGGTGGTGTCGATGGTATAGAGCGTAATGCCACTGAGCGAAGCCACGTAGAGGAAGTTGCCCTTCGGACCCATGGCCATGGCAGTGGCGCCGGTAAGAGTGTAAGTAGTTCCCGAAAGGGTATTGAGCTTACTGGAGCTGATCGAGTAGCCGGAGATTGAGGTGCCGTTCAGGATATAGAAGTAGCCGCTGGTGCTAGCGCTGCAACCGCCTGTGGTAGTCCCCACTTCAACGCAAACCGAAGTGGTCTCGGACGTGACACCGCTCGATGCGCCTGTAACCGTAATCAGGTAAGCCCCGGTGGCCGTCGAAGACGCCGTGGTTGCAGTCAGCGTCGACGTCTCCGCCGTCGTGCCGCTGATCGAAACCGAAGTCGGAGAAAGGCTGCATGTCGGCATACTCACCGGATTTGAAACGCTGGTGGTAACCAGGCACGTCAGCGTTACCGTCCCGCTAAACGAGTTCGCCGGCGTTACGGTGATGAGTGAAGTGTTGCCGCTGGTCGCGCCTGCAGTCACGGTGATGTTGCCGCCGTTGGTGAGAGAAAAGCTCGTGCTCCCGGCAGGCGCAGCCCAGAAGTTTTTGCAACCCGACAGGAAGCCGGCCGCTGCAAGGCCCATTACCACAAGACCAATCCTGAAAAAGCTCGTCTGGAGCGGGGCCATCCTCTTGAGCCGTGCACGAAATCCAATTTTCATTCCCGCTCCTTTTTCACGCGCTTCCAGTTTCAATTTCAAGGGTATCGCCTTCAGGCATATTTTGCCTGTTCACCCTGCCTGTACACCCTTTGGACTGGCACAAGGCCAACGGTCCAGTATGGATTAACTGGCTCTCGACCAAAAAGACGCATGAAACGGCAATTCGCTCATTGGGACGATGGCTTGCACGTCTGCCAAACAAGCCTAGCCCCGACAATGTCCTCAATCGCCATGCCGACTGATTTGAATACAACTCGGCCATCGGCGGGTGCGGCTGCGGTGCCGGAGAGGATCTCGCCGATCTCCGCATGTACTTTGGCGCCGGAGAGACGAACGTCTCCGGATTCCCGTTCAGCGCAGGAACGTGACTCGGCCACAACGTAGCTGGAGAGCATCGCCTCGTCATCCAGCTCGCGCAGGCTTGCCCCGGTTGCGCCCACCGCCAGCACCAGCGCGCGAGGGCTAAGCCAGCGACCTTCGAGAACCGGAGCGGGTGATGCGGTCACAGTGAGAACCACATCCGCAGCAGCGGCTTCTTCAATCGCTCCAGCACGCGCTCCTGCTTCCTCTGCAAGGCGTTCGGCATTAGCCCGCGTGCGACTCCAGATACGAATGTCAGTGATCTCCGGCCGCACCTGCTTGACCGCTTGAATATGCGAGCGAGCCTGCACGCCCGATCCCAGAATGCCCAGGCTCGTCGCTGTCGATGGAGCAAGCGCCGCAAGTGCGACGGCAGAAACCGCGGCAGTCCGCATCTCCGTAATCACGCGACCATCCATCACGGCCAGCGGCTCGCCCGTTGCCCGGCGCAGCAGCTCAATGACCGCCATGTGTGTATGCAGGCCAAGCTCGGCGTTGCCTGGGTAGAACGTGACCGTCTTCACGCCCATCACATCGCCGGCAATCACCGGCATCACCGCAAACCATCCGTTGCGAAATCCCTCCGCATTGCCCGCGCGCAGAATCATGCGCGCGGGCTGCTCGACCAGCCCGGCAGAATAATCTATCAGTGCCTGGCGAATGGCGGGGATGAGGGCTTCGTAGGTGAGTACGCCGCGAACTTCGTGCTCGGAGATGTACATAGACAGCAACAGGTTATACTGCTGACGTCATGCTAAAAGAGTTATTGTTCAAGATCCGCGGTGTCGACAAATGGACCGAGGTGAGCGCAACCGTCCGCTCGATCCAGCAGTACGAGGAGCCGCCGACAAGAGCGTACGAGTTCCCCAGAAAGCTTGCCGATGTGACATTTGCCTATACCGATACTCAGAGCGAGCATCAATATGGCTGTATCACAGTTGAGGACAGTTCCTCTCTGTACGACATGAAGGAAGACGACACGTTCTCAATTCGCGTCAACCCTGCGCACCCGGAGCAGTACTACTCGCCCGAGGCGACCGAGGCCTACCTGTAGGTTCTTCGCGCAGAAATCGTAGACCGGTCCGCAGTCTTTTTATATCTGCATCCGAATTGTCGCTTCAGTTCGGCCGCCCGCCAGAAGTAGACCGCCTGCGAAACCGTTCGTCGATAGGCTGCCGCCCCTGATATCCGGAATCGACAGTATGCCAGTGCTCAATGGCGGTCTCGCCTATGCGCCAGCAGAGCAAGACGACGTCGCCGTCGAGTGTACAGGGAAAATCGAGCAACCCGGACTCCAGATCCTTCACCTGTACGCCGATCGAATCAATCTCGGCGATGCACTCGCGTACGCGCTCCAGATGAACCTCAATCTCGGCACGCTGGCGAGCGACCTTGGCCGCGTCGACCATCATGCCGCCCGAAAGGTAAATGCGGCGCGCCAGATCGGCCAGGCCAGACTCGACTTCTTCAGCGGACTGCTTGCCTTCGACCGCACGCTTCAGCAGCGATTCCAGCACCGGCAGCAGCGACTGTGCTTCTTCGAGAGTAAAGGTTTTCATGAAAGATTCCTTGCCCACTAGGATACGCCGAAATGCTATTTAGAAAATAGTCAATAAGCGCCAGGGAACGGTTGCGTTTTCCGCAGGCGAAATTTTTTTGCCGTCAGAGGGAGGCCATGAATTTCGTTTCATGCTAATCTCGCTGTCGATTGGTGAGACAATTTCCGCTGAAAAGGAACGGAACCATGGCGAAGCTCTCCCGGATCGCACCTGAACTCCCAGTCTCCAATCTGCATGAGGCGCTTGAACATTACGAACAGAAGCTTGGATTCCACGTAGCCATGCAGATGCCAGACGACGACTATGCAATCGTCGAGCGCGACGATGTCGCCATTCATCTTTTTCACGACGCGGCAAAGAACCATTCCCCGGTCGGGATTCATATCTTCACGCCGGACCTGGAGGCCCTCTACACCGAATTCCAGGAACGAGGCGCGCACTTGTCACAGGGCATCGCCCGCAAGCCTTGGGGGAATCGCGATTTCCGCCTGAAAGATGACTCAGGGAACGAGATCAAGTTCACTGAGCCGCTTTCACATAACGAACTTGGATGAGACCATGGGAGTCGATGATTCATCGCTGACAGCTGCCGGTCAGTGACTGACGACTGATTGCTGACAACTGAAAACTGCGTCTATCCCACTTCCAGCATTCGGTCCAGCGCCACTTTCGCCCAGTGCTTCACACTCGGCGCAACCTCGATGCGGTTGACCACGCGCCCCTCCACCAGGTTCTCCAGAGCCCACGCCAGGTGATGCGGGCTGATGCGGTACATGGTCGTGCACAGGCAGCCCGTATCGTCAAGAGTGATGATCCTCTTGCCTTCCGCAGCAAAGCGCTTTGCCATGCGATTGACGAGGTGGATTTCCGTGCCAACCGCAAACATCGTACCAGCGGGAGCATCCTCAACAATCTTGATCAACCGTTCCGTGGAACCCAATGCGTCCGCCTTCTGGCAAACCTCCCAGCGGCACTCGGGATGCACAATCACCTTGATATCTGGATACTTGGCGCGTACCTGGTCCACGTGCCCCGGCAGAAATCGCTGATGCACAGCGCAATGCCCCTTCCAAAGCAGGATGCGGCTGGCTGCAATCCGCTCCTTCGTCAGTCCACCCTGAAGAGTCCCAAGCTGAACGGCCCAAGGATCCCACACCACCATCTCCTCCAGCGGAATCCCCATGGCATACCC
>JBAWCO010000410.1:0-1724 GCA_049590315.1 Occallatibacter sp.
GTAGATTGGCCTTACACTAGTTCTGCCATCATGCCCGTACCCATTCTCATTCCTGAACCTACAAGTGGCGATCCGGCCTACAATCAGCGGTCGCTTCCGTCTTATCTGGCGGCTCTTCATTCAGCCGGCGCGACAGCCATAGTTGTGCCTTTGCACGAGCGGCAGGATCGAGTCGCCCGGCTACTGGCAAATGTGCGGGGCATCCTGTTTCCGGGTAGCGGCTATGATGTGGACCCGGAACGGTACGGTGAGGATCGGATCCCCGAATGCGGTGAGCCCGATCCTGCTCGTACCGCTGTGGACGAACTGCTTCTCCAGGATGCTTTCAATCTCCGGAAACCCATTCTCGCCATCTGCCATGGCGCTCAGACATTGAATGTGTGGAGAAGCGGTTCTCTGGTTCAGCATCTGCAAACATCGGTCAATCACAGTCCTGGCAAGGAAGTCATTGAGGCGCACCAGGTGGGGATCACTCCGGGATCGCGGCTGGCCAAGCTTCTTCCGTCGGATCAGCCAGCCGAGGCATGGGTCAATTCAAGCCACCACCAGGCTATACGCGGCGTGGGCAACAATCTCCTTGTCAGCGCGGTCTCCCCAGGGGACGGCGTAATTGAGGCTGTGGAGCTGGATTCGCCGGATCATTTCGTTCTCGCGCTTCAGTGGCATCCCGAGCGCACGTACACCCAGAGCGCGTTCTCACGAGCCATCTTCGCCGCGTTCGTTCGAGAGGCGGAGGAATGGGAACCGCGGCACTCAGAAAGTGCGCTCGCTCGCCATGGATGAGTCTTCGCCCGGGCAGAGATTGAATTCGCTGCTGATCGGATCGGGGCTTGAGCCGCTTGAAGCGTCGCTCACGGGCAGCTTCGAAACGTACCTTTCGTTGCTGCGCCGTTGGAATGCTCGTGTGAACCTGACCGCGATTCGGGATACGGAGACAATTCTCTCCCGGCATTTTGTTGAATCAATTGCCTGTGCTCGCGCTTTGCCCGCCGGAATCAGCACATTGCTTGACTTTGGCTCCGGGGCCGGGTTTCCTGGAATTCCCATTGCGCTTTGTCGTCCGGAGACCGCAGTGACTCTAGCCGAGTCCCAAGGGAAGAAGGCTGCATTTCTGCGCGAGGCTGTGCGGACGCTTGGTATCTCGGCCAGCGTGCACGCCGCGCGAGCCGAGCTGCTTTCTGATCGCTTCGATTGCGTCGTCCTTCGCGCGGTGGACAAGATGGGGACTGCCGTTGAATCAGCGACCAGGTTGGTTGGCGCGGGCGGTTGGCTCGCTCTCATGACGACTGAGCCGGAACTTGAGTATTTTAAGGAGTCTTTGGGCAAAGAACTCTCCTGGTCAAGCTTGCATCATCTGCCTGGGAGTGATCGACGTCTGCTGGCACTCGGGCATCCGGAAATCAGTTCTCCAGTTTGATCTTCGCGAGTTTTCGAACTCCGGCTAAGTCCTTTTTGCTGGTAACGAGGATTCGCACGCCTGTTCCTTCCGCGTAACGTGGCGCCTGTTCGATCAGTTTGATCAAGCTCTGGGAAAGGTCGCTCGCTCGCGCTGCCAGAACGGCTCTGTCTCCAAGTACAAAGGACGCACGAAAGCAGCCGGCACATGGGCCTAGATAAAGGATTCTTCGCTTTTTGAGTTTGAAGATGAGTGTCCAACCGTACTTCGCTGAGGTGGAGTGCCATTCCTGCTCTGGTACGCCCAGACCGGTCGCCATCCAACCGAC
>JBAWCO010000411.1:0-4295 GCA_049590315.1 Occallatibacter sp.
CCCAGGGGTCGGAATCACCAGCACCTCGCCGTCCGCAGTAACGTCCATGCTTTGTGCGAAGGGGCCAACCTGTCCATCTTTGAATTGGATTGCCTCGGGCTGCCACCATTTCGGCCAGCGATGTGGAAGGTAGCCGTTTAACCTGCCCATCAGGCCCTGCCCCCGCTGGAGTTCAGCCGGATGAACCCACGTTTTTGCACCGACCGCGTGGCGCAATCCGCCGGCATGATCCGTGTGCAGATGAGTCAGAATCACATCGCTCACGTCGCCAATCTTGATTCCCATGGCGCGCAACTGCGGTCCCAGCTCGTCTTCCGGAGCAACCTTGAATTGCGTGGCGAGCCGGTAAAATGGATGCCAACTCGGATGGTATCCCGGCTCATGCACGCGAGACGTCTCGCCTGTATCCACTAGCACTACCCGGTCTCCATACTCAATCGCCCATGCGTAAATCGGCAGCCACTCGGTCCAATCCTTGTCTGTCAGCATGTTTGTGACGCGGGCAATCCCATGCCCCTTACCTGAAGCCTGCGCCTGCCGCACCTGGACTAAACCGGTCCGGATCGCATGAATCTTTGCCATGACCCCTCCTTATAGAAACAACCAAAGATTAGAAAGTAAGCAATTGCTAACTTGCGCATGAAAAAAATTATGCTCGCACTGCCCGCAGCAAAACTGTATCTAATTGAGCGGTAATCTCTGCTTCCTTCCTTTTGAACCCGCCGAACGACCAGACGCGCGCGAACTGCTGCACCGTACCCATCCACGCAACCGTCAACGTCTCGATCTCCACTTCGTCCGTTACGGCTCCCTGGCGCCGCCCCTCTTCCAGCATCTGCCGGATCAGTCCGAGGATCGAGTGTTTCCGAATCGCCGGATTCACGCTGGGCCAGAAATGCCGCAGATTCTCCTGGGCAAATAAAACGGCCGCCGGATCCTCGTGCAGAGCATGAACAAAGGCCGCAATCACCGCGCGCTGTTTTTCCTCGAAATCCTCACGGCCGGCCAGCGCCCTCGATGCTGCCTGGTAGAGCCACAAGTAGCAACTCTCGAAGAGATACAACGCCAAAGCTTCTTTGCTCTCAAAGTGTTTGAACAGCGCGGGGTTGGTATATCCCGCTTCGGCCGCAATATCCCGCACCGTGGTTTCGCACAGTCCGTGCTGCGAAAACAACTTCAGCGCCGAAATCAAAATCTTCTTCTTCGCCGGCGCATCGTCGGCCGAAATGTAGGCTGGCAAATACACAGTTTCCTCAATGCATATCCATGTTAGCATTTGCTAACCTTGAAGTCAACAATAATAACGAGCTCCATTTCGCGGAAATTTGAGCGCACTGAATTCCTTACACTCGCGTGCGCAGCTCTAAATCAATCGTGATAAACGGCCGTGGGTGCGGAAGACCCAATCGGGTGTGTTAGCCCAGGGAAGCGGGACCTGAACTGCACCGTGGAGAGTGTTGTCGACCCGGATGTGAAGGTGCGAGAAGGCAAGCCCGCAGCGGAACCGGGCTGAATGCCCACAAGGGCAAATGCATAAGCGAATTTTACCGGCTTGACCATCAGGGATATGTAGCCGATAAGCTCCTTAGTTGCTTCTTCGAGGTCCTGCACATCTTCAAGTGCAGGCGCCGGGCTGGAGAGAATCTTATTTTGAAGCTGGTATACGGTTGTCCGCTTCTGCAGGAACTCCATTTCTCTCGCCAACTGAATTGCGCTCTCTAAAGCGTTTTCCGGATCTCGGTCCGAGAACGATACAGCAAGGCGCTGACCGAGCTTGAGTCCCAGGTCAGATACTTCGCCCGCGGTCTCATTCACTTCAAACTTTTTGCGGAAATCTCGCTCGGATTGGTTGGCGGCGACCACATCGATTCCTTCCACCCCTCGTGGAATGGGATATTTCTTTTGCGCGAGGACCATGCGGGTAACTTCGTAACTGAGTTCCTGCCTGGCCTCTTCCACAATGCTTGCAACTTCTTGTTTCAGACTCTCATATTGCTCAGCCCATTTGAGCTGATCCTGTGCGTCCCACCTGGTCTGGTGGGCCAGATCGCCAAGCTTCCCCATGAGTTCTTCCTGGCGTCCAGGTTCCCAACCTTCTCTCTCCCATCGAGCCCATTGCTGATCGGTTACAGGAACCGGGAACACCAGCTTGTCGTAGAGCAATACTTCCGGAGCGAGTCCGCCGGGGGCCTTGTGATCCATGACCGAAAAAGCGCCCCATCTTTGATGGCTCATCGTTCTTTCCCCGTTTTCTCTGCGCCCCGCGGGGGGCAGCAGTAGTTATCGATCAGATCCATGGTTTTCTAGGTGTGCTCCATCAGAATTGCAGATACTGCTTTCAGTGATTGAAAGTCCGCCCTGCCGTTCTGCGTCCACGTCATCAGCACCCCGTTCCAATTGGTGTAGTCAATAAACCAATTGAAAAATGCTGCCTGGAGTTGTGCCAATCGCGCCCGGCTGAACTGCAGATCCTGCGGTGGTTTGGTGATGAAATAGGCGATAACATCTGCAATGCCGAGGCCGCCGAAGACGATCGGCAACAACGATTTCTGTTGGACAAAGGCCATCGCCACCGCAGCCAGAATCATACCCACGCCCAGATAGAAGGCGACGGTGTACATCATCATGGTCGAGCGGAATCCGCGCTCGATCTGCTTGACCGTATCTCGCAGCCCGCTCTTGAACGAGTCGGCAGTCTGCAAAGTGGTGTCGTGCTGCTCCTGGAAGGCCTTATACGCACTGTCCTCGGCTCGCAGAATAACTGCCACCACGCGCGTGACATTATCGCGGCTCTCCGGCTCCAGGATTTCGCACTCGCTCAGGACGCCGCTCATGTCCGCTGCTAGTCGCAGGCGGAAGGCGGGATCGTCGACCGCCCGCAGAATGATCGCGAAGGCTTGATCGTTAACCATTTACGGTCCCCCTTGACCGGAGGTGGGCTTCGCCCCTTATAGGCTGTGCTGCAAACGGCACGGAATGCGAAAAGATGGGGTCTGAGCAACCCACAAAAAAGCCGTTGCTCCGGGCTTAAGGCTGCCTAAGGGAAGTTGCATCCGCGGGGCCGGGGGCGGCGGACTCGAACACAAATCATATTACAAGAAGAGCTCTGAAGCACGGCGAAGTTTTGGGCCAACACGCAGAGAAAGCATTGGACACATCTGCTCAGTCGCGACCCGCCTACTGTGCAGCCTCTAGAGTATGTACCGGCTCAAATCCTGATCCTTCACAATCGACGCCACCATCTGCTTCACATAGCCGGCATCAATCAGGAAAGTTTTCTCGGGCCCCGAGGCTGTCATCCGCTCTTCATAGGGCAATGGCGCAGACGACTCGTTCTTGATGGCCTCGCTCAGCGCTGCGGCAGCCTCGTCATCCGGTGCGCGTCGCGCTACATCCGGCGCCAGGAAGCTCACATCCTCAAGCACTCGCTCCATGATGGTGTGCAACCGCCGCGCCCCGATGTTTTCCGTCTGCTCATTCACCTTGAAGGCGAACTCCGCCATCTCGCGGAGCGCATCGGGAGCAAACTCGAGGCGAACGCCTTCGGTTTCCAGCAGCGCCGAGTACTGCTTCGTCAGGCTGGCCTTGGGCTCGGTCAGAATGCGCAGAAAATCGTCCACCGTCAGCGACTGCAGTTCAACGCGAATCGGAAACCGTCCCTGCAACTCCGGAATCAAATCGCTCGGCTTCGAAACATGAAAGGCGCCCGCGGCGATGAACAGGATGTGATCTGTCCGCACCATCCCGTAACGCGTATTCACCGTCGTGCCTTCGACGATGGGCAAAATATCGCGCTGGACACCCTCGCGCGAAACATCCGGGCCGTGGCCGCCCTCGCGCCCCGCTATCTTGTCGATCTCGTCCAGAAAGATTATCCCGCTCGACTCCACCCGCTCCACAGCTACGCGGTTCACCTGGTCCATGTCGATCAAGCGGCCTTCTTCTTCCTGCACCAGGTAGTCGAACGCGTCGCCCACCTTCATCTTCCGCTTTTTCGTGCCCGCCCCAAAAATATTCGGCAGCATATCCTTGAGGTTCATTTCCATGTCCTCAAGGTTCTGGTTGCTGATGATTCCGAACTGCGGCGAGTTACGCTCGCGTACATCCAGCTCCACCATCCGGTCGTCCAACTTGCCCTCGCGAAATTGCTGCCGCAGCTTCTCGCGCGACCGCTGATAGCTGTCCGAGCCTGGCAGCGAGAGTTGTCCCTCTTGTGCCGGAGGCGTGGGCGGCGGGGGAGGCAGCAGCACATCGAGCAGCCGCTCCTCTGCATTCATCTCCGCCTTATCCTCTAC
>JBAWCO010000412.1:0-3665 GCA_049590315.1 Occallatibacter sp.
TTTCCGCAGGAAGCATAAGCAGCGACTGTCCAATGCCAAACCAGCTCTGCAGCCTGCCACCGCGCCCCTTCACGCCAAAGTCGGGATACTCATTGGGAAATACCGCCGGTTCGGAAGTCCACAGCGCATGCGCCGCTTGCAGCCGGTGTTGTGTATCCGATGTGCCCAGTTCTCCCGATTGCACTACGAAAGCGATCAGTCCTGCCGCGAGAGCCAGCAAGCAGAGTGGATCGCGAAACCAGCGTTGAATCGAGTGATTGGAGATTTGCATCGAAGGGCGATTGAAGTGTTCAACCGCGCTTCAATCACGTTCATTCTACTATTGCGGGAACTGCCAGGTCCGATGGAGCGACAACCGCTCCACCATTCCGCAGGGCCAGGACCTCTGCGCGAGTAGCGTCTGCCGCGGTGCGACGATCGGTGTAAATGTGCGGTTGGCTAAAGTGGATCTCGGCATGGAAGCCGGGGCCGCCGAGAATCTTCCACACATGAGGTAGAAAAGGGGCATCCCCGAACCAGCAGAGTTCACGCTCCGGTGAGCCGTCCTCAGGCACATAGCGAACCGAAGCGGCCGTCACCGGAACGCCCGCATCTACCGCCGGCGTAAACAGCCGGGACCGAAAGCGCAACAACTCGCCGTCGGTGCTGGTGCCCTCCGGAAAAAAAAGAACTGGAACCGTCCCCTTGAGCCGTTCCGCAATTTGCTCCGAGACTTGAATGGCACTTGCGCGGCTTGACCGGTCGACAAAAAGCGTTCCACCGGCCCGAGCCAGTGGGCCAAAGAAGGGCCAGCGGCTTATCTCCATCTTTGAAACAAGATAACAAGGCAGTGCAGCACCGAAGACAAGGACTTCAAGATAGCTGAGATGGTTGGATACGATCAGGCCTCGCTCGGGCGCAATGCCCAAAACCTTCAGCCTGACCCCCAACCCTGCCAGCACCAGTTTCGCGGAAGAGTTGTTCCATTGCGCGCGGCGCTCCGGCGTGTCCGGCCGGGTAAGGCGCGAGAGCAACGAACGAAAGAAACAATAGACAAGCAGGATTCCCAACGTCACCGCGCGCCGGGTCGCGCGCACACTCACTGTGTCAGCGGGGCCAGGAACCGATTGCGCGCCGAGGACGAAACCAGCTTGAGGTCGAGAAACGTCAGAAAGTCGATGGTGCCAAACTCGCGGTCCCAAGCCGGCGGACCACCAATGCGGCAGCCGATGGCCAAGTAAGTCTTGAGGAGTTTGGGAACCTTGACCTGCGTCGCAGCCTCCGCTGCGGCCGGTTCCGGCACACCGTCATTCGCGGACGGCTGTGTAGCCGCGTCCGTCGGCGCGGTGGAACAAGCGTATGCCGCGGTCGGCACGGTTTCAAACTCACGCGGCACAACGTAGTGCTTGAGCTGACTGTACATCTGCCAGCCGTCTGCCGGATTCTGACTGTTAATCGACGAGCAACCGATAAGATAACGAAGCCCCATATCAGTAGCATACTGCGCGATCCCCCGCCACAGCAGTGTCAACACCTCGGGGGTGCGGTGCTCGCGATCGATGGAGGCGCGCCCCAGCTCCAGAATTCCTGCGCGGAGCGGCTCAAATGGCGCAAATTCAAATTCCTGCTCAGAGTAGTAGCCAAGGTGCCGTGCAGCCGTATCTCCTGACTGCATCCGATAGGTACCCACGATCCGCTTGGCAGGATTGTCCTCAAGCTTGTCTTCCACCAGCAGGTGCTCGCAGACCAAATCGAACTTGTCGGTGTCCAGGCCAGTCCTATAAGAACTCTCCAACCCCTCGCCCAATTCAATGTTGAAGACTTTGAAACGCAACCTGCAAGCGGCTTCGCGGTCCTCCGCAGTATGCGCCAGCCGCACACGATAGCGGCCAACCTCAGCATGAATGCGAGGCTTGTCTACAACGGGTGGCAGGGATGGAGCAAGAGTAGGAAGGGAAAGCTCCACGAGAGGCGTGGAACCAATAGCGAGCTTCAGCGGAACCCTCTGCCGAACGTGCGCAATCACAGGAGTAGTATCCGTCAAACATTGTAAGAGGACGGTGAACCTGGTGCAAATACGGTGCAAATATCTTCTTCATTTTGTAACTCAGCCGTAACAAAAAGGGCTCTCCACAGAGTGAGAGCCCTTGGTGACCGCTGTACTTATTTCCGACGAATATAGCAGCAACCGCCCGCAATCGACGGTATCACCAGCACTTCGTCGCCTTCCTTAAAGTTATATTTCTCATTGCCCAGGAAGCGGATATCTTCCTCATTTACATAGAAGTTGATGAAGCGGCGAATCTTGCCGTCCTCGCCGCGCAGATGCTGCCGCAGGGCTGGGAAACGCCCCTCGATCTCAGTAACAAGCTCGGGCAGGTTGGCAGCCGTGCTGGCTATCTCGCGAACATTATTGGTGTGCTTCTGGAATGCGTTCGGCAACAAAACTCTAACGGACATAGCTTTCTCCTACCTGGCTCAATACTGCGTTTACGGCGTTGCGCTCGTCCACAAAAGCTTCAAAGTCGCTCAACCGCGGACGGATGGCCTGGTTATGTTCATAAGCGCCTTGAAGGCAATCTGTGGTCTTCAATCCATTGCCCGTGATGCAGGTAACGGTCAGCTCATCAGGGCGAATCCGCCCATGCGCATAGAGTCGCGCGGTCACCGCCGTAGTCACGCCGCCGGCCGTCTCGGTAAAGATGCCCTCGGTCTCGGCCAGTTCCTGAATAGCCGACACAATCTCCACATCCGACACATCCTCCGCCCATCCACCGGAAGAGCGAATGGCTCGGGAAGCATAGGTGCCATCGGCCGGGTTGCCAATCGCCAGTGAACGCGCGATGGTGTTTGGCCGCTGCGGCTCGATGATGTCTGTTCCGCCCTTCACCGCCGTCGAGATTGGCGAGCAGCCGGTCGCCTGCGCTCCAAAAAACTTCACTGACTTGTCCTCCACCAGGCCCAATGCAACCAACTCGCTGAATGCCTTGCGAATCTTGGTGATCAGCGAGCCTCCAGCCATGGGGCACACAATGTTATCCGGCAGCCGCCAGCCCAGTTGCTCGGCGATTTCAAAGCCAACGGTCTTTGATCCCTCAGCGTAGTAGGGGCGCAAATTACAATTCACAAACCCCCAGTTGTATCTATCTGCAATCTGCGAGCAAAGCCGATTCACGTGATCGTAGTTGCCCTCAACGCGCACCAGCGCGGCCCCATAGACCTGTGTGTTCAGGATCTTGGCAGGCTCCAGATCCGCAGGGACCAGGATGAAGGTCTTCAATCCCAGGCGCGCAGCCTGCGCCGCCACCGCGTTGGCAAGGTTCCCAGTCGACGAGCACCCCACCGTATCGAAGCCGAAGGCTTGCGCGTTGGCCAGTGCTACGGCCACCACGCGATCCTTGAAGCTGAGCGTAGGCATGCACACTGCGTCGTTCTTGATGTAGAGATTGTTGGCGCCAATACGGCCGGCGAGACGGGGCGCCTTCACCAGCGGGGTCAATCCAGCCGGCGTTTGCGGCTCATAGCTATCCGGAACCGGAAGCAGAGCGCGGTAGCGCCACATGTTCAGCGGCCCCTGGGAGATTGTCTCGCGGTTAAAGCGGGTGCGGGCGTACTCGAGGTCGAAAACCAACTCGAGCGGGGAAAAACACTCGTCGCAGATGGAAAGCGGCTGGACACCGTAAGAC
>JBAWCO010000413.1:0-1889 GCA_049590315.1 Occallatibacter sp.
CGAGACAGCGCCCTTGACCTTAGTGAACATCGACAAAATCCAAGATGGAGCAGAGGGCGTGTATGCACTTTACATTGCAGGAGAGCTCTCTTATGTGGGTAAGTCGAACGCGCAGAGAGGTCTGAAGCAGAGGCTGAAGCGACATCGCCGCAAGCTGTCGAACCGCAAAAACATTGCCGTCGACGACGTTCAATTCAAAGCAGCACAAATCTATTCATTTTCTGCCTTCAACGTTGAAAGCTTACTTCTATTGCTCACGCGCGAACGCGCTGCGGATATAGCTCAAGAGAAGTACCAGAACGATATGGCAGCATGGGAGGCGGAGCAACTTGCTATCGATAGTGCCCAACCGAACAAGCCAGCCGGAAGAGTATTGACGGATGAGCAACGGGAAACCCGCAATGCCTATGACACCCATTACGCAAAGTGGAAACAGCGGCGGCGAGAACATCGCGGACAAAAACCGAAGGCGCCGAAGTTGAAAGACGTGAAGCCTCCGTTCCTCAACAACTCAGGCTTCGGCTCAAATGACACTGGCGCTGAAAGAGATACGCAAAAAACGTCGCTCTTCGACAGAACCTATCCCTTGGACCTTGATTGCGTGGTCGATGCGGACTCTATGTCGGAAGAACGGGTACCCGATGAGACCCGCCGCAGACGCCTGCCAAAAAACGATACCCTTCTGTCAGCCCTAGACTGGTTCGGCGAAAACGTGTCCTTTACGTTTCGCGTGTCTGACGAGTCAAAGGAGTCACTTCGGAACATTACAGTCAATACGAATGAGCTATTCGCGTCGGCGCCGATGAGGACGGTATTGGCGCGCATAAGCGAGCGATGTCCGGATGACTGGACAGTTACCGTGATGAAGGGCAAGGTGCTAGCCTATGAAGGCCAAAAGAAGCTGAAAGATGTAGAGCTTCACCTGAGACGGGGTATGGAGGTCGAACCCAATGAAGGCGAAGCTGCCCCAGAGGATTGACCCGCTCTCGCCCAGCGAGCGAAGCGCCCGTATGGCGCTTGTGCGGGGCAAGAATACTAAGCCCGAGTTGCTGGTTAGGGGTCTTCTTTACGGTCTAGGGTACCGCTACCGCCTGCACTGGAAGACGATTCCCGGTCGCCCCGATGTCGCCTTTCCAGGGCGTAAGAAGGCCATCCTCGTTCACGGCTGCTTCTGGCATCAACACGGGTGTGGTCACTACAAAATGCCGCAGACCAGAACCGAATTCTGGGACAGCAAACTTTCGGCAAACAGGAAGCGTGACGAAGAGCATATAAGGCAATTACATCGGTTGGGATGGGAGTGCCTTACAGTCTGGGAGTGCGAGCTTCGAGACTTGAATTCCCTCGCCGAAAGGCTCGTGCTCTTCCTCGGCACTCCTCGAGCATCCTGACTCCACCGCTTCCTAGCTCGAACATCACCGCGCTGCCCCGCGCAAAGCTGGATACGCTGTCGATAGTCGTAACGTAGGTGGTGGCCCGCGCATCGGTCCCGAGCGTTACAGCCTTTCCAATACGGCGGCATTTCCATCCAGTGCCTATACATGATTGCAGGCCATCTACCCGCAATCATTGAGGCACAAGTATGCAGGTCAAACATCTACTAGAGACACTGGGCTACCTAGACCCGGAACTGTTGATATTTTCGGACGGCGGCAAAGCTCCGCACCTCCGCCTCTCGAGCCGCTGGAAGGTGGAGACGGAGTACGGGAGCGGAGACGACTTTCGGCGGCATATTGGATATAGCGCAAAGGAGTCCGATGCGAAGCTATTCGCGAAGGAATTGGCAGCGAAAGGACACCACCATCCGGTAATTACTCGCGTTGACGTCTTAGTTTTTTGTTAATTGTCGAATATGCCCGCCCAGCACGGCGGGCCGCATCTCCCAGCGT
>JBAWCO010000414.1:0-3272 GCA_049590315.1 Occallatibacter sp.
TATGGTCGGTGAGTGCATTGGCGATTTGGCACTTGTTCAGAACTGAAAAATGGCGAAGTGCACCCGCCTGGCACTTAATCTTGAGTCATGCCGGACAGTCAAATCGAACGATTGCTTCTTCAGAATCCTCGAATGAACAAGAGTCTTGTCGGGCGGCAAAGTGCAATTGCCAAAGATTGTTACGGACACTAAGCTCATTCAATGCGCAAAGCCCTTACCGGGTCGATTGAGGCCGCGCGCCATGCCGGGATGATACCGGCAATGGCGGCCGCAAGTACCAGCACTCCAGTGGCGATAGTCATCACCGACATGTTCACGCTGGTGATCTCATAAAGCTGCGATTTGATGTACCGCACGCAGAAAATTGCCACCGGAATGCCAAGCGCGAGTCCAGCGACGGCCTGTAGCATGGCCCCGCGCATAACCGTACCAATCACCCGGCTCCGCGCCGCTCCCAGTGCCATGCGGATCCCGATCTCCGGTGTGCGCTGGACGACCGTATAGGTCGTGACACCATAGAGTCCAATGGCGGCGAGCAGAAGCGCCAACAGACCGAAAAGAGAAGTTAAGCGCGAGATCAGCCGCTCCTGGGTGAACCGATCGCCAACCTGCTGCTGGAACGTCTGGAACTTTACGATGGTGAGATTAGGGTTGATACTCGCCAGGGTGTCCGCGACGATCCTTTCAAATCCCGGAACAGATTGGCTGGTTTCGATCACGATGGCTCCGGCGTACACGGATTGGTCCGGATTGCCCGGCGTGCGAATGCCGGCCGGCTGAGTGAGGGGAAGAAAGTACATGGCGTGGTTCTTCCAATAGATGCTTGTGTAGGTGGTGTCCTCCAGCACACCGACGATCTCATGCGCTCCATCAGTTCCCGGGTGAAGGGGATCGTCAAATCCAAATCGATGCCCGATGGGATTGCGGTTACTGAAGAACTGCTTGACGAATTCCTGGTTCACGAGGGCGACCGGGGGAGCGTTCATCGTGTCCTGCCGCGTGAAGCCGCGGCCTATGACGACGTGCGTTCCGACGGAATCGAAGTACTCCGGCGTCGCCTTCACCCAGGACGCGGTTTTGTTCAGGTCCGGATCGCCCTGAACCTTTACACCGGAGTTCCAGTCGTTCGCTTCCATCGGCGTGTAGGTCGAGACGCCGACTTTTAGAACGCCGGGAATGGCATGGAACCGGTCAACGATGGTCTGGTAAAGGGGCTCAACTTCGGTAGTTTTGTAGCCGGCTCCTTGGGGATTAATGTGGGCAATATAGCGGTTTGTTGTATCCAGTTTCATGTTCACGTTCTCCGCCTTGGTGAGGCTCTGTGCAAATAGGCCCGCAGCAACGAGCAGCACAAGGGAGAGCGCGGCCTGCATGACAACGAGTCCCCGCTGGAGGAACGACGCTCCATGGGCAGTTGTGCGCGAGTTGGCGCGCAGAGTGCCAGCGGGCTGAGTGCGCGCGGCCATCAACGCTGGTGCAAGGCCAAAGAGGACGCCCGTAACCAGTGAAAGCGAAAAGGCGAAACCGATCACCAGGGGCGATGGAGAAGCCGCGACCGGCATGTTGTGCTGATCAGGAAAAGCGAGCGCCAGCAAGGCATGCGCCCCCAGATAGGAGGCGGCGAGTCCGAGCAGGCCGCCCATACCCGAGAGAACAACACTTTCCTGCAGAAGCTGACGGACAATCCGGCTGCGTTGCGCGCCGAGCGCTGAGCGGATGGAAAACTCCGCGCGGCGGCTCATGCCGCGCACCAGAAGGAGGTTCGCAATATTCGCGCAGGCGACAAGAAGAACCAGGGCAGCTATCCATTGCAGCAGGTTTAGACGATCCCTATAACCGCTCTGCATGTTCTGAATCCCGCCGCCTCCGGGAGTGAGGACAACATGGGTGAGAGGAAGAACCTTTTGGGCGCGCGGATCGCTAAACGTCTTGAGCGTTGCAAGCTGGTGCTTGAGCAGTGCACTCGCTTTGGCCTGAAGCGCCGGCAGAGATGTTCCCGGCTTAACGCGTCCGATGATGTAGGCCCACTGCTTGCCGGGATCGGTGAAGAACGAAGCGCCAATCACTTCATCCATCGCATTCATCGGGAAAAAGAAGCTGGGCGGATTCGTGTCGATACGATCCCCATAAAATCCCTTTGGCGCGACACCAATGATTGTGACCGGCGTGCCATTGACGTAAAACGTGCTCCCTGCCACGCTCGGGTCGCCTGCGTAATCCCGCAGCCATGCGTCGTAGCTCACTACCGCTGCAATAGGCGCCCCCTTTTGGTCATCGGCATCCATAAACAATCTGCCCGACGCAGGCGAAAGTCCGAAGACCCGGAAATAGTTCCCGGAGACGAAGGTTCCCACCATGGATTTCGCCACCGTGCCGGGTCCGGCGCGACGGACGGTAAGGGGTCCCCCGCCGTAGAAGGATGCCGTTGCGGCCAGTTCTTCGAATTCCGGCAGATTCTTCTTGAACATGTAATACGTGTCGGTGGCAAAGAGCGAGTAATCCCCCGTGTCACTCCACTGGTCGCTGATGCAACAGTCGTTTTTGTCGCCAATGCGGATAAGGGCTTTGGGATCGGTTACCGGAAGGTTATGGAGCAGGATGGCATTGACCAGGGTAAAGATGGCCGAGTTGGCGCCGATACCGAGCGCGAGCGTGAGAAGCACCGTAACGGTGAACCCCGGTGCCTTTCGCAATTGGCGAAGGATGAAGCGCAAATCGGCAATTAATACTTCGAAGAAGGGTAATCCACGTTGCATACGATAGTTCTCCCGAGTCTGCGTGATTCCACCGAACGAGCGCAGTGCCTCTGTCCTCGCTTTGCTCTCACTCATACCCCGTTCCCGATTCTCTTCAACGGCAAATTCGATATGAATGCGCAACTCCCCATCGAGATCATCATCCAATTCCTTCGTTCGGAGGCGGGCTGCACATCGATTTAGCAGAATCCGTATCCAGTCCATGCCGTGCTCCTAACGAGATGACGCGTCGCGGGGCGCTAGAAAGCGCGCCATAGTAGCGGCAATTCGATCCCAATTGGCCGTTTGCTCTTCGACCTGTTTGCGACCGATACGGCTCAGGGAATAAAACTTCGCCCGGCGACCGGTCTCGGTGATGCCCCACTCAGCCTTGATCCAGCCCCGCTGTTGAAGGCGCAGAAGAGCCGGATAGAGCGTCCCCTGGTTCATGCTAAGTGTGTCGGCGCTCACCTGCTCGATACGCCGCGCGATTCGATAGCCGTGCAGCGGCCCCATCGACTCCAGCGTCTTCAGCAC
>JBAWCO010000415.1:0-20234 GCA_049590315.1 Occallatibacter sp.
ATATAGGGCCTAGCCGACTCGTTGTCTGCCTGGTTGGTGCCGTAATTGCCGATTTGCGGATTGGTGAGAACAACGATTTGCCCGGCATAGGAGGGATCGGTGGCGATTTCCTGATAACCGGTTAGGGAAGTATTGAAAACAACTTCGCCCTGGCATTCGCCAGATGCGCCATAGCCTTGGCCACGGAAGATGCGCCCGTCTTCGAGCGCTAGAATTGCCTGCATTGCCTCTCCGAGGAGTGGATTCAATCGATTCTACCACCTGCGGTGGGCAGACGCTCGCTTTTCGCTCGCGCGGGCTGGGTTTCTTCCCGCCTATTCGCGGTTCGTTACCGCACCACGCCCGCGTCGCGGGCCGGCCAGTAAACAAAGACAGCTTTGCCGTAAATCAAGCCACGCTCGACTGGGCCAAACTCGCGACTGTCGGACGAGATGGAACGGTGATCGCCCATCATGAAATAGCTTCCCTCGGGCACCACTATCTCCGGCATGGAGCGGCTGTCCCGAAACTCGTCCGGAACATACATCTCGATTTGCTCCTTGCCGTTCAGCCACACTGTGCCGTGATCGATCCAGAGCCGGTCTCCGGGGACCGCAATGACGCGCTTGATGTAACTCTTCTCCGGATCGCGCGGATAGTGAAAGACAACGACATCGCCGCGTTCAATGGCCGTAATGTGATAAACGAATTTATTGATGAAGAGGCGGTCCCGGTCCTCGAGACGCGGCAACATGCTGGTTCCCTCCACGCGGACAGGCTGGTAGAGAAACGTAATGATCAACACGGAAGCCAGTGCCGAGATCAGCAGATCGCGAACCCATAGTCCTATGCCGCCAGCGTTGTGAGCAGGTGGAGGTGTCTGGGCAGCTTGCGGTTGCCCCGGATTTGCCAAAGAAACTGCGGCGGGGTTTGAAACTGATGAAGAATCGTTTGAAGCCGTTTGCATCTCTCTAATAGATTACTCGCAACCGAGCCCCCCTGGGGGACAGAGCACATGCGCGCGGACTGGTTTTCCCATTGGCTTGGGCTGGTTGGAGGCGGGTACCAGGGGCGAGGGTGCGGCGCCGGTGAGGTTCGCGTCTTCAAGAAGAAGAGGCCTTTGCAGAACCATTTCCACCTGGGTCCCGCTCTCAATGTTCACATCGGCGCCGCGAGTGAACAGCGAAACAAGCCCAACTGTAGCGAGTCCAGCCCCAATGCCGATGAGACCTCCTTCTACTGGATGCCCCCCGGCAAGACCTCCGATTGAACCCACCGTCCCGCCTGTCGGAATCGCGATCTCAGCAGCCTTGCCGACGTTGCGTCCCTTATCTCCCTGCTGCTCGATGGTTCCTTCCCCATTGTCTTTCACTGACTGCTGTTTTGCGCCGGGCAGGCTGTTTACAAGCCCCGGGATCTCAACCACTGTGCCGTTGGGGAAGATCATCGATGTGAAATGCATGTCCAACTGTGCCCTGCCCTTGACGTGGCCCGCACGCACAACTCGGTCGACCACGCCCTGCACGTAAACCCCGGAGGGGATCATCACCCTGTTCCCAACGACCACGGGGAACGTCGAGGCCAGGTAGACCCCGTCGCCTGGCTTGGCGCTTCTGGTGTTGACGCCGCTGCGCAGCTGGAGCAAAACCTTGGTGCCCGCCGGGACGGTGTAGGTGGCCTTGACCTGAGTGGGAAGTATTGGACTCGTTGGCGCAGTGGAGGAGGGTTCAGGCATCTGGCTTGGAGACGTTGAAGGCGTTGGTGCCGGCGCGCTGCTGCCGGTATCCGTCTGCGGTGGAGTCTGGGCAACCGCAAGATCGCACGCCGCAGCCATCAGTCCCAATGCCAAGGCAATTCCCAACATCCCACGCAAAGACTGCATCAAAACCTCCATCTAGTCCCTTTCTTCCGATAGACTCCCTGTTCGCATCCAAGGATAGCCCCAATTTCAGGCTGGATTTTAAAATGGAGAGGAAAATTGAGCGGAATGACGCACCACGACCCGAATCGCGCTACGATGCAAAGCAGCAATGGAGCATCCGATCACCTCACCCAATAGAATGTCCAGCGAGCCGCAAACACGGTTTGACGCCGTTCACCGCGTCTTGGAAGATGCAATCGCCGCGCATGCTTTTCCGGGCTGCGCATTTGGCGTTCTCGCGGGGGATCAAATCGTCCTTCAAGCCGCGCGCGGGCACTTGACCTATGACGAAGGCGCGCCTGCTGTTACGTCCGAGACCGTCTATGACGTGGCCAGCTTGACCAAGGTGGTCGCCACCACCGCACAAGCCATGTTGCTTTATCAACGGGGAGTGCTCGATCTCGATGCACCGCTTGGTGAGTTCCTACCGGGCTTTGTCGTGGGCCGGACGCCGGGCGATCTGGCGCGGCATGTGAAAATACGCCACCTGCTCGCTCACAACTCTGGACTACCTGGCTACGTGGAGTTTTTCCGTACAGCGACCACCCCCGCCGCGCTCTTTCGTGCCTGTCTTGAGCTGCCGCTTGAAGCCGAACCCGGCGTTCACTCGGAGTACTCCGATCCCGGCTTCATTTTGCTTGGCAAGGCGCTGGAGGTCCGTACCCGCGAATACCTCGCGCCCTGGGTGCGGCAAGAAATCTTCAACCCGCTCGGTCTGAACGACACCGGCTTTTGTCCGCCGCCCGGCGCTAGACCTGCGATTCCGCCTACTGAAGAGGACAGTTCGCTGCGCCATCGCCGGATTCAAGGCGAAGTCCAGGATGAAAATGCATGGCTGCTCAAGGGAGCGGCTGGTCACGCGGGTCTTTTCTCGAACGTTCCCAACCTGTTGCGTTTTGCAGCGGAGATTCTCAAGGCATCATCTGGGGCCGCGCGAGCATCTGACGATTCCGGGCTGTTCACTCGGGCAACGGTCGAGCTCTTCGCTGAGAGGCAAGGCCCTGAGGGCAGTTCGCGCGCTCTCGGTTGGGATACACCTTCGTCCAATTCCTCGTCGGGTCATCACTTCTCGGCGCGCTCAATTGGACATCTGGGCTATAGCGGTTGCTCGTTGTGGATTGATCTGGATGCCCAGGTTGCTTTTGTTTTGCTTACCAACCGCACTTGGCCCGACAGGCTTGCGGCGACGACCCAGTTGATCCGAGAGGTCAGACCAGCGTTCCACGATGCAATTCGTGAAGCCCTTTGAGGTGAACGCGCTACGTGCCTCTATTGTGTCAACTGCAGCTTCCAGAATTCTGTCGAAGGTTGCGCGAATTCCAGATACAATCAAGAATTGGGGACATACGCATGCTAACCAGTTCGACGATTCAGGAGACGGCCGGCGCCCAAGTAAACGACACCAAGAAAAGCCAGGCCGCACTGCTTCAAGATTTGACTACCGAGAGCCAGAACGAGGCTTCTCAAGGCTTTGACACCAAGTCCGCCCTCGATATTGCACGCATCATCAATCATGAGGATGCGAAGATCGCAGCAGCGGTTAAGAAGGCGATTCCAGAGATCGCGCAAGTCATCGATCAGGTGGCTCGCGCTCTGCGCGACGGCGGCCGGCTCATCTACATCGGCGCCGGTTCCAGCGGGCGCATCGCGGCGCTCGATTCCTCAGAGTGTCCACCCACTTACTCCACAGCTCCTGGCCAAGTGCAATACATTATGGCCGGTGGCCCCAAGGCTCTGGCCTCCGCAGTCGAGGTCAATGAAGACTCCGAGGAACTGGGTCAGCGTGATATCGCCCGGCGTCGACCCACCCGCAAAGATGTTGTGATTGGAGTATCTGCTTCCGGTCGAACACCTTACGTGGTTGCGGCAGTCGCCTATGCCCGCGCCCGCGGAGCGAATACCGCTGCCGTCACCTGCAATCACGACACACCACTTGCAGGAGCAGCCGATATTGCCATCGTTGCGGAAGTCGGTCCTGAAGTTATCTCGGGCTCCACACGCATGAAGGCAGGCAGCGCCCAAAAGATGGTTCTGAACATGATCACCACCGGCGCGATGACGCGGCTGGGCTATGTGTACGAAAACCTGATGGTCAACGTACACATGCAGAACTCGAAGCTGGTGGAGCGCGGCATCCGCATCCTGATGAGCGCGTGCAAAATCGATAGACCCACTGCTGTCGACACCATCAAGAGCGCGGGGCGCAGTGTGCCCGTCGCACTGGTGATGCTGAAGGCCAAGGTCGACAAGCCGGAAGCGGTTCGCCGCCTCGCGAAGTCTGACGGCAACGTGCGCCTGGCCATCGAAGACAACGTGCTGGAGCTTTAGTCGACCATCGATCGTTCGACCTTCACAATCTAACTATTGTCGCGGCTGATTACCTCGTCCCCAGCGCTCCTGCGCGGATTTACACTGGATGCTTGGATCTCCAGGATATTCATGGATAAATTTGTAATTCGCGGCGGCAATCCGCTCGTCGGCACCGTGCGCATCTCCGGCGCAAAGAATTCAGCGCTGCCCTGCATGGCCGCGGCAATTCTCACCGAGGATGAAGTTACCCTTGAAAATGTGCCCCAGGTGCGGGACATTGAGACCGAGCGTAAGCTCCTGGCGTCGATGGGTGCTGAGGTCGAGTTGGGGTACGGCCGTGCGCAGCACCGCACTACCATCTGTTGCCGCAATCTCTCCGATCCTGTGGCGAAGTACGAAATCGTCAAAACCATGAGGGCCAGTTCCCTTGTCCTTGGACCACTCATCGCCCGTGCAGGCATGGCGCGGGTGGCCATGCCAGGCGGCTGTGCCATCGGCGGAAGACCGATCGACTTGCACATCAAGGGTCTGGAGAAGATGGGCGCTGTCATCACGCAGGAGCACGGTTATCTTGAGGCTCGCGCTGAAAGGCTGAAGGGCGCGCATCTGGTCTTCGACAAGATCACGGTCACCGGCACGGAGGACCTTTTGATGGCCGCGGTGCTGGCCGAAGGTGAATCGCTGATGGAGAACTGCGCGATGGAACCGGAAGTTACCGACCTGGCTGCGCTGCTCGCCGCGATGGGCGCGAGGATTGAGGGCGCAGGCACATCAACCATCCGGGTGCATGGCGTAGCCCGTCTTCACGGCGCGCGTTATCGCATCAATCCTGACCGCATTGAGGCTGGGACATTTCTCGTGGCCGGGGCAATTACATCAGGCGATCTCATTGTGGCCAACTGCAACTCGGCTCACCTGGGCGCAGTGATCGCCAAACTGCAAGAGGCGGGAGCGCGCGTGGATATTCTCGGTCCCGATACAGTTCGCGTTCGTGCCGATGGGCAACTGCGGGCAGCAGACATTTCCACGGAAGAGTACCCCGGCTTTCCCACTGACATGCAGGCGCAATACATGGCGTTGGCGACGCAGGCCGACGGCGTGAGCCAGATCAAGGAGAACATTTTCGAGAATCGGTTCATGCATGTGCAGGAACTGGTGCGCATGGGCGCAAATATCAAGGTGGATGGGAATACCGCCACCGTCCGCGGAGCTGCAAAGCTCTCCGCGGCTGCAGTTATGTGTTCCGACCTTCGCGCTTCGGCCTCGCTTGTACTTGCAGCGCTGGTGGCAGACGGTGAATCGATCCTTGACCGCGTTTATCACATGGATCGCGGCTACGAACGCATCGAGGAAAAGCTCAGGGGTGTGGGTGCGCAGATTCGGCGCATGGGCAATGTCTTCAATCCAAGAGAAGGCGAGTCTGCTGCCGACTGATTCCTGGACGCTTGAATTGGCTGGCGGATGCCGGCCAGGACAAACTAACGCCAACTCACCGCCAGATGCCAGCGCAATCCTCGCTGCGCTGTCTTCTCCAGCACCCGTTCGTACTCCCGCAGTTCCGCCAGCACAGGTTGTGTTTCAGAACCGAGTGTAGCCGGCGCGCTGATCAACAAACGAATTAGCGCACGGATGGTCAACAAGCCATCCGGTGCCCTAAACCACTGTGGTTCGGGAAGATGACGAGCCCATTCGGGATTGCCGGCACCCTGCTCCAGCAATAACGCCATCGAATTCATATCGGTCGAGAAGAACTCGAGAAGAGGATCTACTTTAAGCCTCTCGGCCAGTTTCTCCAGCGCATCCTCGTTCCGTGCCAGGGCCTGACCGTTTACGAAGATATCGAAACCTGGATCTTCGCCTTCAACGACGATGTACAAACTCGCGGCCATCGTTTTGAGTTTAGTAGAGGAAGCGGCCAACCCCCTGATAAACTTGGAGGCGGTAACCCGATCAATCACCGGGAACGATCCCGTACAAAATTTGAATGTCCTGAGTTCGCGGGATTACGGTCGTTTACCCCGAAGTTTCGCGCGTAGTACGAAAGACTTATGGAATTCATGTCCAATAGTACGATTCTAAGAATGAATTCACGTCTGATCGTACGTTTCTAGGAATGTAGGTCTGTTGCTTTGAGGTGTGCCTGGTGAACTGGAGTGATCTTCCGGATTTGACGGCCGTTACGCTCTTGGCCTGCGCCTTCGCGTCAGTCGCCCGGCGCAGTCCCACGCCCGTTTCCAGAGTCTGGCTCACCGGCTGGCTGATGATTGTGCTGCATTTCGCCTCCTTTCTGTTCCTGACTCTTCCTGGTGTTGCCGGGACCTTGGCGGCAGTAATCGGATTGTCCGCTCTCGTCTGGGCCGGCATGCTTTTTATGTGGTCAGCGGTTCCCTACCGCCACGAGAGTTCCAGCCACTGGATGTTCGCAGTGTTGGCGGTAACGAATACTCTTTACATCGCCATCTCTTCCTTCAACCCGGTGGCAGCCTGGGCCTTGACTCCTGCCGCGGTTCTGCTCGGCGCCATGCCGTTGCTGGTCGCTCTCTGGGGGGTTAGGAAATTCAATCCCAGGCTTCGCTGGCTTGGGGTCTCTCTGCACTGTGCTCTTTCGATCTTCGTTCTTCTCGTTCAGCATCGCGGCGCCAATGGCCTCGAAACGGCCTTGATTGCTGTCCCGTTCACCGTATACCTTGGCTGCTGTCTTCATTTCTTCTATGGCTATCGACGCGGAACGACCGGTGCCTTCATCACTCTCGCCGGATTTCTTGCATGGTCTCTGGTATTTGTGGCTGCGCCGATAATCACGTCATTTTTTCCGGCCGTTCATATCGAGAGCGAAGTATGGAATCTGCCGAAATATGTTGTGGCCGTAGGCATGATTTTGCTGCTGCTTGAAGACCAGATCCAGCACAATCTCCACCTGGCTCTTCACGACCACCTGACGGGACTACCAAACCGCCGGCTTTTCCAAGACCGCCTGGCCAGCGCTTTGGAGCGCGCGCGCCGCACCGAGACGCAGACAGCGTTGCTGATAGTTGACCTGGATCGATTCAAGCAGGTCAACGACACTCTGGGCCACCACGCGGGCGATCTGGTGCTGCAACAGGTTGCCACGAAGTTTTCCGCGCGTGTCCGCCGCTCCGATACAGTTGCCCGAACGGGCGGCGACGAATTCTCCGTCATTCTTGAGGAGCCCACCAGCCGCGAACAGGCCATGCTCGTTGGCATGTCTCTTATGCAGATTCTGAATGAACCCATGCAATTGGATGCCGAGCACTCCGCACGCGTTGGGGCCAGCGTGGGCGTCGCAATCTTCCCTGAAGACGCGCATGATATGGAATCTCTTTGCATTGCAGCAGACCGGCGCATGTACGCCTTCAAACGCGACTCTGAGGAACCCATCGTCGAAAAGGCGTTCGTGGCGCCTCCCCGGCTTCCGGCGTTCAAGCCGCAATCGCACAGGCCAATCGCTGTTGCGGATTAATTCGAATCGGTGCGCGGTTCACAGTTTGCCGCTGGACCCGATATCAAATCAAGAGCCATTCATAACAATTCGAAGGCCCGGACTGAACGTCCGGGCCTTCGAATTACTGTGGATCAATTTAGTGTTCAGCCCTGGCCGCCACCGCTGCCGGGACCGCGTCCACCGCCGCCACCACCACCTGGACGGCGACGACGCCGACGGCGATTGTTGTTATTGGCTGGGGGACGCCCCGCGCCAACTGCCTGTCCCACCGGGACGGGCGCTCCTTCAACACGGTTGAAGTTTGGCTCGCTCTCTTCGTCGAACTCCTCGCCAACTTCGTCGTCGAAGTCATCACCGCCCTCAATGAGGATCGTGCTTTGATTCGACTTCGGTTGACGCTCGTCGAATTCGTTGCGTGGCCGGGACGGCGCAGCCGCCGCGACAGGAGCCGCGGGTGTGGCGCCTTCGGTCTCGTCGGACTCAGCAGGAACCGACTGGGCCAGCTTGGCCTTCTGCTCCTTGATGAGAGCCTTGCGGCTGAGCTTGATGCGGTTGCCTTCGATGGCCAGAACCTTCACCATCACCTGGTCACCCTCGCGCAGCTCGTCCTTCACTTCCTTTACGCGATGCTCTGCAATCTCGGAGATGTGCAGCAATCCGTCCGTGCCGGGGAACAATTCGACAAACGCGCCGAACTCGGCGAGCCGCACCACCTTACCCAGGTAGACCTTGCCGATCTCGGGCACAGCGGTAATATTGCCGATCATTTCGAGTGCCTTCTTCAGGCCGTCTCTGTCGCTCGATGCCACGCTGACGCGGCCGGTGTCGTCCACGTCGATCTTGGCGCCGGTCGCTTCGATGATGCCGCGGATAGTTGCGCCGCCCTTGCCGATCAAATCGCGAATCTTGTCGGTGGGGATCATCAGGGTTTCAATGCGGGGCGCATACTGCGAACGCTCCACACGCGGTCCATCGAGCACCGCGTCCATCTTGTCCAGCAGGAAGAGCCGGCCGCGCTTCGCCTGCTCCATGGCTTGCTGAAGAATCTCGCGAGTCAGTCCGCCGATCTTGATATCCATCTGCAGCGCGGTAATTCCCTTGCGGGTTCCCGCTACCTTGAAGTCCATGTCGCCGTAGTGATCTTCTGCTCCGGCAATGTCGGTAAGAATAGCGTAGTCGTCGCCCTCCTTGACCAATCCCATAGCCACGCCGGCAACCGCGCCCTTGAGCGCGATACCAGAGTCATAGAGCGCCAGGCTTGCGCCGCAGACTGAAGCCATGGACGAAGAGCCATTCGATTCCAGAATGTCGGATACGATGCGGATGGTGTAAGGCGAGTCTTCCGCGCTAGGCAGAACCGCGGCGATGGCGCGCTCGGCAAGTGCTCCGTGGCCAATCTCGCGACGGCCCGTGCCTGTCATGCGTCCTGTTTCGCCAACGCTGAACGGCGGGAAGTTGTAGTGGAGCATAAAGGGCTTTTTCTTTTCGCCCTCATAGCTCTCTAACCGCTGTCCGTCGTCCTGAGTTCCCAGAGTCGCGGTAACCAGAGCCTGGGTTTCACCGCGCGTGAACAGCGCTGATCCATGGGTGCGCGGTAGAACGCTGGTTTCGATAATGATCTCGCGAATCTCGTCAAAGGCGCGGCGATCGGGACGAATGCGATCCTTGGTCACCTGTTCACGGAAGGTCCGCTCGCGAAGCAGTTCATAGTATGTGGAGAGCTTCTTCTTGGCCGCTGGATCGTCGACCGGCAGTTCGGCAGCAAGCTCGTCTTTGATCTTCTTGACCAGCGCATAGCTGTCGGTTTTGGAGTACTTCTTTGTGTCGAGCGCGTCCTTTACTCGATCGCCAATCTTGGCTTTCAGCTCTTCGTAGTAGGTCTCATCGGTGGTAGGAGCCGTGAAAGCCCGCTTGGGCTTGCCCGCTACAGCAACTAACTCGTCGATTGCAGCGACAATCTTTTTGATCTCCGCGTGAGCAAACTCAATGGCAGCCAAGATGACTTCTTCAGTCTCTTCCTTGGCTCCCGACTCGATCATCACGATGCCGTCTTTGTGCCCGACAACCATGATGTTGACCGTGGTTTCAGCGCGCTCGGTATAAGTAGGGTTGATGACAAACTCGCCATTGATGCGGCCAACCCGGACAGCTCCAACAGTGGCGCTGAAAGGAATATCGGAAAGAGCCAGGGCAGCGGCCGCGGCATTGATACCGATCACGTCGGGGTCATTCTCCTTGTCGGCGGAGAAGACCAGTGCAATCACCTGGGTCTCATTGCGGAAGCCGTCAGGGAAGAGCGGACGGATGGGGCGGTCGATCTGACGGCAGGTGAGCACTTCCTTTTCGCTGGGCCGGCCTTCGCGCTTGATAAAGCCGCCGGGAATGCGTCCGCCTGCGTAAGTGTACTCACGGTAGTCCACCGTGAGGGGGAAGAAATCAATTCCTTCTCTCGGATCGGGGGATGCAACCGCGGTAGCCAGAACGACTGTTTCGCCCGTGGTCACCAGTGCGGCGCCAGAGGCTTGCTTGGCCATACGACCGGTCTCAAAGACCAGCCGTTTGCCGCCGGCAAGCTCGACAGCTACTTCATGCTTGGTAGACATAGAGTCCTCGTTTCAGTTTTTCCGTTTGGGAAATTTTTAAGGGAATGGAACCGGAGGGGGTAGGAATGACGACAAACAACCTTGTAGCTCGCAGGACGCGCGCAATAGAAATTGCATTGCGTTGGAGAAAGGACTCTCCCGGCCTGCGTGCCGGTTTGTGCGCATGGGCTGCACGCAGACGATAGCTGTGCGCAGCCCCTGGCAGCGGTTGAAGTTCGCCAGGTGCACCATGGCCCCAGATTCTGGGTAGAACGGGAGCCGTGACCAAATTCCGGTCTGGGCGCTTCCGGGTCAAAGTTTGCTTTCTGATTACTTGCGGATACCGAGTTTGCCGATCACGTCGCGATATCGATCGGAATCGTGCGTCTTCAGGTAATCCAGCAGCCGGCGGCGTTTGCTGACCAGCATAAGCAATCCACGACGAGAAGCGTGATCTTTCTTATGCGTCTTGAAATGTTCAGTCAGTTCGCCAATCCGCTCACTCAGAATCGCAATCTGGACTTCCGGCGAACCGGTGTCCGAATCGTGGGTGCGGAAGCGTTCGATCAGGGTTGTTTTCTTAGCAGTCGCCAGCACGGCGTGTATTACTCCTCTTGTCTTCTCAGATCCACTCTCAAAGTGTCTATTGTGAGATTACCATGAATCAGCGGTCGGACGCCATTTACGCCGTTTGCTGAATACCTTGCAGCGAAGATCTCTTCAGCCGTCTTCAAAGCTTCCATCCAAAGCGTTCCTTCTCGCGAGACTTAGTCCGAAAAGATCCTCTTCCGTTCTCCCAGTCTGCGCAACCTGCTTATGCTTCCAATTCCCTTTTCACGGTCGCTCCAGCAACCTCACTCCGCTGGGATATCATGGGAGCAAAGTTGACGTCCAGTTTCTTCATGAATCGTTGGATGACCGGTCAGCTACAGAATCCCCAACCGCTAAAGATGACAGCGCGCGCAATCAAAACACGCAGGACTATACATGCGCTCGTTCTTTCCCTCTGGTCTATTCCGCTCTGGGCACTTGCTCAAACCCCGCAGCCTCAAATGCCACGACTCTCTTCTCCTCAGCCCTCAGCGCCGATACACTTTCGTGACATCTCCCGCGAGGCCGGCCTCAACACTGCTCCCCACGCGAACCTTGAAAAGAAATACCTCGTCGAGATGATGGGCGGAGGTGTTGCTTTGTTTGATTGCGACAACGACGGCAAGCTCGACATTCTCACTGTCGTCGACTCAAGCGTCGACAGGTTCCTCCAGGGCGGGGATCTGATGGTGACTCTCTATCATCAGGATTCGCCCCTCCACTTCTCTGACATCACCGTGAAGTCCGGACTGACAACGCGAGGCTGGGGAATGGGCATCGCCGTCGGCGACTTCGACAACGACGGCCTCCCCGATATCTACGTCACCGGCTATGGTCACAACGTACTCTATCGCAATCTCGGTCACTGCAAGTTTCAAGACGTGACCGAGCAGGCCCATGTCTCTGGAGGCGGTTTCTCCGTGGGCGCGGCTTGGGCGGACTATGATCGCGACGGTCACCTCGATCTCTTCGTCTCCCGTTATGTGGATACAGACGTCAATCACCTGCTGCAACCAGGCTCAAGACGGTTCGGTTACAAGGGCGTACCCATTGAGATTCCTCAGCCTCGCGTCGGGCAGACGGATTTGCTCTACCACAATCTTGGCGATGGAACCTTTGCGGAAGTCTCCGCCGCGGCGGGCGTCGATAACCCACGTAAGGAACTGGGCATGGGTGTGGTATGGGCCGACTATGACAATGATGGATGGCCCGATCTCTTCGTAACCAACGACATGGGCCCTAACTTTTTCTACCGCAACAAACACGATGGCACCTTTGAAGATCTAGGGTTAGCTTCCACTGTAACCGTCGGTGAGCAGGGCGAGTACCTGGGCAACATGGCTGCCGATTTCGCAGACACCTCCCACGACGGCGCACTAGGAGTCCTTGTTACCCGATACGCCCACCAGCCGGTCAGCATCTACCATAACGACCTGTCACAGGGCGGGTTTACCGACATTACATACACCTCGGGTCTTGGCCGCGCCGACAGAAACCTGACCCGCTGGGGTGGCGGGTTTGCCGACTTCGACAATGATGGATGGAATGACATTCTTGTGGCCAACGGTAACTTCAGCCCACTGATCGATGCCGTGCCGGAAGATCCGCGCTTTCTTGAGCCAGTCGAACTGTTTCGGAGTAATGGAAACGGAACCTACAACGATATCTCCAGTCTCTCCGCCTTAAATCAGGGACAAATGCAATCCCGCCGCGGAGTCGCTTTCGGCGACATCGACAACGACGGAAACGTTGATGTGGTCATTTACAACGTCGGCGCGCCGCCCTCGCTGTTTCTCAACAAGACCAGAAACTCGAATCACCGCGTCCTGTTTCAACTCGTCGGAACACGCAGCAACAAAGCTGCCGTTGGCGCTCGTGTCATTGTTACGACCGCTTCGCCCTCCGGCGCAGTCAATCGGATCGATGAAGTTCGCGGCGGTAGCAGCTATCTCTCCAGTAGTGATCAGCGTCTCCACTTCGGACTGGGGGGCGCTCTCGTCATGACTCATGTGCAGGTGCGCTGGCCGAGCGGCCTTGTCGAGGATCTGAAAGACGTGCGGGTCGATGCCATCTACAAGATTGTCGAAGGCAAGGGCATCACCGAAACGATAAAGCTCCCCGCACCGAATCCTCAGACACCAATGTAAAACGCGGAGCTAACGCTCCGCCTCCAGCCAATAATTAGCCCGCGCAACAATACGCGCGCCGTAGTCCTGCGTAGTGCGGACCTTGAGCGTATGCAGGCCTAAGGTTGGATTGGACGGGCTAAAGCTGAGCAAGTAGCGGTTGCGCGCATGCTTGGCTGCATCCAGCACCCGTGCTTCGAATCCTTTGTCGCCAGTAAAGGTGGTGTACTCCCCTCCACTCATGTGCGCAACTTCCTTGGATACATTCTTCTTGAACGCTTGAATGAGCATGATGAGCGGCGACATCATGTTCATGGTACGTTCCTCACCAGAGTCCTGCACATCGTGAAGAAACTCGGCGCGTGCGGGAGAAAATGAAACGCTCAGCACCAGCACATCAGACCGGCCAATCTTCTCAATCAATTGTGCCGTCTTGGTGTGTTTGCTGCCATGGTCGCGCTCCTCGCTGATCAACAGCAGAACGCGGCGATATTCTTTCGGCTGCGTTTCGAGCAGATCCACACCGTAGCTCACGGTATCCAGAATTGCATCTCCGCCGTCCCCCGGCTCCATATGTTTGAGGGCCTGGTTCAAGTCTTCGCTGGAATGGCCGAAGTCGCGAATGAGATGCGGTTCCGAATCAAAGCCCACCAGAGCCGCCTGACTCTGGCCATCGGACAGGAAGGTATCGAGCAATGGACCAAGTTTCGCGATCTTGTCGAATTCAAGTACGCTCACGCCGCCCTCTTCGACGGCGATTACAAGAGACACTGGCGCAGTGTCCATTTCCTCCTGAACCCGAATCTTCTGCGGTACGCCGTTGTCTTCGAGCACAAAGTCGCTCGGCTTAAGACCATAGACGATTCCACCGTGCGCCTTTTCAACCAGCGTGGGAACCAACACTTCCTGCGTGGTGACTCGCAGCGTGGGAGCATCGAGGTGTGCGTCCGGAAGAGGCAGCGGAGGCTCGGCCGGAGGCACCTGCTGCGCTACCGCAGCGGCCGCAGCCATCGCGAGATACACCGACAATCCAACATGAGCAAAAGCGGACATTCCGGACTTCACGCGCGAATCAACTCCGAAAAACGACTTCAGCATCGATGATACGAGAGCCACGACAGTACCCTCAATCGCGACACGACTGAGCGTTCCAATAGAGATTAGACTTCCCTTCATCGATCAAGGATCTGTATAGGCAACCGAATTTATGATTTGGCCCGACCGGTTATTATCGGGCGAGTCGCATCGATGGCCTCTCGCAGCGCCGCAAATGCCGGTGTCGGCTTGAGGTTGTCGTCGAACGGCAATGGCCTCTCCCGCGCGCCGTCGGCACGCGTGCTTTGGCTGCCATGCAACTTGTTGAGCCAGCTATTTACGCTGCTGATTCCCCAGGTAAGCGCAATCGGCACATTTGGCTCTGCCAATACCAGGCGGAGATAGTCTCGATACACCTTGGCTACCGCGGCGTCTTGCGCATCCGGGCCGCCCACCACGGCATGGGTGTTCACATCCATCTCAGTTATGTAGACCTCGAGGTCCATCTTCGCGGCCTCGCGGATGAACTCCCGCAACCCCTTGCCGGGCTGCGGGCCCGTGGCGTCCAAATGACTCTGCACCCCTACTGCGTGAACAGGCACACCGTTGGTCTTGAAGCGCCGCAGAAGTGCAAGTACCTGGGCACGCTTTTCAGTCTGCTCGGGCGTATCCAGTTCGATCCCGTAGTCGTTGTAGGTGAGTTTCGTTTGGGGATCGGCTGCAGCCGCGGTGCGAAACGCCAGTTCCAGGTAGTCGGGACCAATCAGGTCGAGCCAGATGGTTTTTCGCAATCCATCGGGCAACCCGTCTTGAGGTTTGATTGCTTCATTCACCACGTCCCAACTATGCAGCTGCCCGCGAAAGTGTCCCGCCACAACCTCGATATGATGGGTAAGAATCTGCCGGGCGTTGTTCTTGTTCGCCGTGGTCTTGAGCCATCCAGGAACATTTTCATGCCAGCACAGGTTGTGCCCACGCACGCGCTGATTTGCCAGACTCGCAAAGCGCATCAGGCGGTCTGCCTGCGTAAAGTCGAAGGTATCCGGCGTGGGTCGCAATGGCCCCCATTTCATGGAGGTCTCCGCCACCAGGAGTTGGCCTGTGTCGCAATCAACTGCGTATACGGGTCGGTAGTCTTACCTGCGGCGAATCCGTCGACGTCCAGTAGTTGGGGCATCACTGCGGTTCCGTAAAGAAGGCCTCGTGCAGTTGCGTGCGCACGCAATGATTCGGCGCCGTTTGTGCCGATCATGACCGGCATTTCGACCGCCCACGCCCCAAGCTTGCCAGTCAACATGCCAAGGGAGCCCAAGGCAGCCGCGTCCGTGCAGAACTGCCTTCTCGTGAAGCGGGATTTCCCTGTCTCGCTCATTTGTCCCTTTGCCAGTCGAGCCGATTCAGCACAAATCTCTCAGCCTTTGCCAGCCAAGCCGGATGTGGCTCGGACCCTTTCGATCGGAACGAACCGGATTACGTCCGCTTGCGAGCTTCCCTGTCCAGCCGACCTGTCCACGCGAGAAAACTCAACAGCTCCCAACGAGAGCTCCACATGAAGCCAAAGATCTTTTTGGCGGTCAAAGTCTCAGCCCGCTGACCAGAATAGGTCTCGACACGCCAGCGCAGATACTCGCTCCGCCATGGAGCCAGTCTATGACCTCGAGTTGCATTCCATAAGAAGCGAATTGGAGCGAACAAGACGTGACCTTCCCGATCGAATCTTCCGTATCGAGTATAGACGGATGCCCAGCCCATGGATGACTCGCATCTGGAGATTGACGAGCCGCCGGTCACGGGCCGCTCCATCCAGGACGCGAAGCTATTGCAGCTTGCTGAATAGACTACTCGATGCCGAATCGAGTTGGGCGATCACATCCTCAAGTGCTGTCTGCTGCGTCTCGGAAAGAGAAAGCTGCGTGGAAACCTGCGCCACGTCGGCCTGCATCAAATTCGTCTGCGCGCCGGTCAACTGTGTCTGCTGAGTGGTTACCGCATCAGACGCCGCCGTAAGTTGAGTGATCGAGTTATCGATAGTCACGCGCTGCTGTGAGACGTAATTCATCGCGGTGCCCAGAGCCTCTGTGTCGCTGACCGCCTGCGAGGTGTTGACCGTACCGGTAGCATAGTCGGCAACCAGGTTATTCAAGGCGCCAAAGACACTGTTTGCGTTGCTGGCCATGAAGATCTGACTTCCCGGCACATTCAACTGAATTCTCTGTCCGTCGGGCGTCTCGATATAGTTCACACCCTGATCTCCGTTATAGGTTGTGACGCTCGGTGTGGCCATACTCGAGGTGGTAAAGGGTGTTGTGGAAGTCACGCCGCCGGCAAAAATGTACTGGCCCTGGTAGTTAGTATTCGCCAGCGATTGCACTTCGTCGAGAATGCCGGAGATCTGATTCCCAATGGACTTTACGTCGCTCGAATTCATAGTCCCGTTGTTCGCGCTGGTCGCCAGAGAGATTGCCTGTGTGAGCTGGGAAACCACGGAGCCCAGTGTTGAGTCGGCCACTTGCAACTGGCCAGTTACCAGGCTCGACGATTGCGTAAACGAGTCGTCCTGCTGAATCTGGTTCAGAAGCAGCACGTTCTCTCCGGACGCCACCGGATTCTGGCTCACTGAGGTGATGCTCACGCCACTCGAGAGTTCAGCCGTCAACTGCTGCTGGTTAAATTGACCTTGATCCAACGAACCAACCAGGTTTGATATATAACTCGGATCCACCCGCATCGCATTCCTTCCATTGTGAACACTGCGCCGTTCTTCTCCGGCGCGCGCCTACACCTTATTTAACTCATCAGGAAACGGTCGACTGTTCCCCGAGATTCAAGACCGATGCCATCAGCGTATCCAGAATCGTGAAGACCTTCGAAGCCGCCTGATAGCTGTTCTCCAGTGTGGACATGGCCACAGCCTCATCGTTGAGATTGACCTTGGAAAGCGCGTCGTTCTGCGTCTGTAGTTGAGTCACAGAAGCATTCTGGGCCGTATTCTCAGCTTGCACACCGGAGACTGTGGCTCCCAGAGTGGAAACAAAGTTTGAATAGAAGCCGATCGGTGTCTGGGCATTGCTCGCACCCGCAGCCCCATTCTGACTCTCGCCAGATTGCAAGGAGGCCGCCGTAGTTTGCGTGATATTTCCGGTGCCGTTCGTGGAGTAGAGTCCCCAGTTGAGGTTCAAGGCGGCGGCTCCGTCAGAAAGCCCGGCAAATGTCATGTTGCTCACGTTCGCCGCGGGGCTCACCAGTACACCGCCTCCGTTGAATGTAAGCGTACCTGTTGCATTTGCCGATGCAACTGGATCCGCGACTACGTTACCCGCGGTTGCTGTTGCGCTGGTGATCGTCAATACGCCCCCAGCGGTCGAGACCGTCACGCCGGTAATTCCCTGCGCATTCAGCGCGTTGTTCAAGTCGTCCGCGTAAGTGCCAGCCGTACCGACGGCGCCCAATGACTCACCGGGAGTTACATTTGGCGCTGAGATGGTTTTCGAAATGCCCCCCGCCAGTCCGGTAATCGTCAGATTGGTTCCTGGGTTCACCGTCTCCCCGCTGCCAAAGGTGTAGCTCACCGAACCAGGAACGCTCGTATTCGCAGTGAGCACATCGGGCACGGAGACACTGTATCCCCATGAGTTGCCGCCCAGGTTCGTGTAAATCACTGCAGCGCTGTAGCTCTTTCCCTGCGCGTCAAAGACCGTTAGATTGCTGGTCGCGGTGGCTGCCAGCACATTGAGATTCTGGTTCACGCTGAAGTTCGTTGTTGCGATGGGCTGCATCAGAGATTCATTGGCGAGCTTGGCCATCGCTACAGCATTCGAGTTATCGCCGGTTCCCTTCCCCAGCCCCGCAGCCGCAATCTGATTGGGGTCGGTCATGACGACACTCACCGCCGACGCGCTACCGGCCACCTGCGCGGGCTCATTGAAGATGTAAAGCGGATTCGCTCCAGTTCCGGTGTTCCCATCCAGATCAGTGCCTGCGTTGTTCAGTTGATTTACCGATGTGGAGATGCCATACGCGAGCTGGTCGAGAGATTGGAGTGCTTTGGGAATGTCCTCGTCGCGCGCCGTCAGGTAGCCTCCCAGTTGGCCGCCGCCCGAACTTAATTGCGACGTAATGTCTGTCGTGCCTACGTAGAAATGTGTCACTCCGCCCACTGAGCCGCTGGTCAATTGAAAGCTCGAATTCTCCGAGACCAACAACTGCCCCGAAGTGGTGGTTACGGCAAGCCCATTATTCTCGGTTGTAACCTGGTTGATCCCGATCAACTGAGAAAGCTGGCTTAGATCCTGCTGCCGCTGGTCTTCAAGCGTTCCGGCATCGGCATTGGGGGACGATGACTGAATCTGCTGGTTCAACTGCGCAATGGAGGAACTGAGCGCATTCACCTGGCTGGTAACGCCGGAGGCCTCCTGATCCACGGCCGACCGCTGCATGTCCAGGCTGGCCGCCGCATTGGATATGTTGCTCGCCAGTACTGACGCTGACGTGAGCACTTCCTGGCGGAGAGAGTTGTTGGTGGGGTCTGCCTCCAGCGACGAGAAAGAGCTGAAAAAGCCGGTGATATCGCTGCCGATATCTCCGGCCGTCGACGTGCTCGAACCTGAGTCCGGCGTAAAAAGCGCCTGGACCGAATTTAACGCCGACAACCGCGCACTTGAAGACGAAGCCAGTTGCTGCTGCTGGTTAAGCCGCTCCTCGAGAACGCGGTCCCGCAACGAAGTGGCGCCCGTCTCCGTCACTCCGCTGCCGTAAGAGACCCCGTTGACGGTGATAGGCTGGTTTTCCTGCCAGTTGGGGATCTCGGCCGTGTAGCCGGGCGTGTTGGCGTTGGCCACATTGTTGGCTATAGTGCTCAGCGCCGATTGATCGGCATTCAGAGCGCCGGACATGATGCTGAATGCGGAGCTAATTGTTCCCATGCCCGCTCTCCGTCTGCACCCACTCACGCGCCTGCGATTCGCCGTATTCGGGCCGCCCCTGTCTCAGCTCGCGCAGGCGTTTCATCACATTCAGGTTGGATCGCGTCGCCTCCAGCACGCGCGCAAACACAGCCATCTCGCCCATGACCTCGCGGGCCTGGCGGGTCATTGTCGCGCGATTTTCTCCAATCACAGGCGAAAAATCACGGTTCAACGCCTGGCAGGACAATGCCAGCTCCTCCAGCCGGTTCGAGTCCAGACGAGCCAACGCCTGCGAGGCTTCCGCCACCAGTTCCTTCAACTCCGGCAGTTTCGTGTGCACTCCGCCCTCCGCGCTCGCCCCCGGCTTTTGGGAACGAATGCCTTGTTAATGTCCGCCACCCAGCATGACGTCCACCATCTTCGACGCCACTGCCGATGCCGGAACGTCGTAGCTCCCCGCCGCCAGCGCGGCTTGAATCGAGGCCACCTTATCCGTGCGAACCCCGGAATCAGCCGCCGCCAACGAGACTTCGCTGCCCGCATCGCTCAAGGTTGCCCGGTCGCTGCCCAGTCCGCTGCCGGCTGCCGTCGCGTTATTGCGCTGCGGCGCCGCCGTGGCTGGCGGAGTTACTCCCAAAAGAGATTTCAATCCATCCAAACTGCTGCGAATATCCATGCGCATTGCTCCTTACAGGGTCTATCGGCACGCTTACTAATCACTGTAGTCATTCAGAAGCCTTTATCTCGGTATTTCCGTGCGGATTTTTGGTTACCTTCCCGTTTGCGGTTTGATGACCAGAATGGGAGAGATCCGCCAAAACGCTCCGGGCAATCCCGAATCCACCTTGTTCACTCAACCCTCGTCCCAGCGCCTCGGTGGCAAACTCTCCCAGCGCCCCGCCGAAGCCGGATTCTGAGTCACCTTCGCCGGTCAACGAGCTGCTACGAGTCATCGGTTTCATCAACTCCTGCATCATCTGCGCCTCGAACTCATGCGCCGCGCGCACCAGCCGCGGCGATGGAGCGGATGCATCTCCCGGATGTCCCGCTGTTGTTGCCGCTATCAATTGCATCGCTGTACCTCCTGTCGCAGAATTTCCTTCACAGGACTTCCAGGTCGGCCTCCAGTGCGCCGGCCTCCTTCATCGCCTGCAGAATCGAGATCACGTCCCGGGCTCCCGCACCTGTCCGTTGCAATTCCTGGACCAGGTCTTCGACCGTAGCACCTTGTTTCAATTCGATCCGGTTTACGGGCTTGTCCTGGGCCTGCACGGAGGTCTGCTGCACTACCTCAGTCGTTCCCGCAGAGAGCGCGTTCGGCTG
>JBAWCO010000416.1:0-9883 GCA_049590315.1 Occallatibacter sp.
CTCGACACCGACGAAGACCTGATGAGCGCAATGGCGCGAGAGTTGGTGGAGAAGGCCGGTGTCGGAGAATCTGCCGATGCAATTTGGCGTGAACTCGACCACGAACGGGAGAAGGTGCAGCCGCGCCCGGCCGCAGTGGAACCTGAATCCGAAAAGGAGTCCGAACTGGCGCCCGACCTGCCGGGCTTGATCGCAGCAGAATCTGCTCCGGCGCCATTCGGCATCCACCTGATCGAACCGAATCAGCCTTCGAAGAAGCGGAAGAAGACCGCGATTTGGCCGACCGCAACAGAAACCAATGTACAGCTCAGCCTCTTCGATTGAGGCTGCACGTTTTCAACTTGAGAGGTGATGTCATGAGCGAGGAACGGGAGAAGGTTCGTTGCCGCAGTTGCGAACTCGTCCAATGGAGTGATCGAGCCAATTGCAGGCGTTGTGGCAACGCTCTGCCTGAGCCGATCGTGAGGATTGTTGAGCGAGTGGTAGAGAAGATCGTGATCCGGCAGGACCCGCAATGCCTCCAAAAGCTCGAACAGGCCTCCAGATTGATCTCCACGGCAACCGAGCGGTTGACGCAGCAGTGCGTGGATTCAGTAGCCCCACTCGTGTTAGCGCAGGTTCCAGAGACGGGAGTCTTTCCAACTATGGCGGAGGTGGAGCGAGCGATGATCGTGGCAGCCTACGAGAAATCGAATCGCAGACCTCTGGAAGCTGCACGGTTGCTCGGAATTGGCAAGACCACCGTATATCGCAAGCTCAGAGAACTAGGTGAAGCGGCGGCGTGATGTCGTTCCCGCATTGGCAGCATCGTGAATGCTGCCCACTCGCTTCCGGTTCAAAAAGCTGCTCCTTAACAACTTTCAACGATGATGGTGGGTTGTGTGGGAGTATAGGTCCAACTAGGCTGGTGCTCCCGGCCTAATCAGGGCAATGCAAGAGGTCAGCTTCGGCTGGCCTTTTGCTTTGCGCGAGGCGATCATGCCGAAGGGTCCATTCGTCCCTAACGAGTTCGTTCCCACACAGTTTTCTACTTCGGCCGAAAAAGCGAACTTCGGCAACACGTTACTGCATTTTCTTGACGCCAACTGTGCGCGAGAGCTTTTCACGAAGAAGTTCTACAACCGGCTCTCGATGACCTTCGGTCACATTGCTCACTGCGACATCGGAGGCTTCTACTCAACATGGTTTACGGCAGACTGCCACAGGCTTGAATTCATCCAGCAGTTGATCCATTGGCCCTGCCACGGGGATCCGAAGTTCACGTTCAGCGACGTGGAGTGTTAGCGCCGGCGTAAAAGGGAGCCAAATCAGCCGGAATAAGCCGGGGCCAGGGAGCCAGAGAGATCCCTGTTGGCGGGGAGGCGGTAAGTACTCTACAGCAGTTTCTACACGTTGCTCTTGCCATCTTTGTAACTCCGGGCGACAATCTCCGTGGCGCCGAAAGGTTTGTTCCTGGTTTTACAGGCTCTGCAGGGCGTCTTTTGAGCTCCGACAGGATCGCCGGTCGCATCCACTTCTCGCGCTACCAAGCTGGCACACGCTGCTGGCCGCGAAGATCGACCAAATGGGGCTAGATCCGGGACAAAAAGGCGTTCGCAGTGCCTGATTTGCTGTTTGTCGTGCGGCGCTGGAGGGTGCTTGTTTGTAGGCGGCCAATGAGTCCTACTCAACTCGGCAAATGTAAGCAGCGGATACGCATAGCTGCGCAGGCGCTGTGGTGTCTTTCCAATCCACATTTTCCGTCGGTGGTTCCGCCTTAGACCGGCCAAAGTGGCTCCGTTTTAAACCGGCGCTAACAGTGGAGCACGCGGTCCAGCAGATCATGCACAAACGCAATTATCTGGAGCGGTACGAACTGCGTGCTAACGAAGCACTGCGCGCCGCAGAGTTGCGCGAATTCAATCGTCTGCAGGCGAAATATCGATTGGCTCCGGCGGCCGGACCTGAAGAGGAGCGATCGCAGGACACAACGCGCTATCTGGTCGAAGGTGAGGACGCTCCGTCCTCCACCTCGGTTCAGATGAGCCTCTTTTAGACAGCCCTAAGTCTCACCCATATACAGATTCCCAAGGAGAATTGTAGGTTGACACAATTCGTGACACAAACATGCGTCGATTTTCGGGGGTTAATTGCTTTTCTTGACGCAATTCGTGGCAGCCTCTCACGCAATTGCTGGCATAGGCCTACCGCCCTGACGCAATTGATGACATAAGCCTGCCCTCACCCCTACCCACCATTTTCCGTGCCGGACTCAAACCCGCGGAGGCGACAAGCAGTTTTCTGCCGCTTCATTTCAGGCGAAATCGTCTATGCTTGGTTTCTGTAGCGGCCGTGATCGTGAACCTGGCTTTGATAGTCGCCTAAATCATAATTGGAATTGAGCGCATCCAGCAGATCCAGACTCTGCATCCCCTTCCAATCCCTTACAGAATTTACGTCCGCTCTCTGTCGTCGGAGTCAAGATATTGATTTCCCGCTATGTCTCTTCCATGGGCAAGGTCATTAACAGTACTGCAGTCCATAGTTACGATAGAAAGGTCGGACTTCGATAACACTGTCCAGTTAGAAGTCGAGACGAAGTGCGAATTGAATCTCGCGCGGAGTGCCGGTACCAATTGGAGTTGTGCTTGCGGTAGATACCTGCGGCTCAAAACTCGATGGCGCTGTGACTGTTGGCGGCAACCAGATTTCTTCCAGCGGCAAGCTATATTGGGCGCGATTGAAGAGGTTGAATGTCTCGCACCTGAATTGGAGTTGGGTGTGCTCAGTCAGAGGAATGCGCTTGGAGACGCCCAAGTCGGTCTGCCAAAGGTTCGGGCCGCGCACGAGGTTGCGCGGCGTGTCGCCATACTTATCGGGATCAGTCACCGTGGCAAATGCATTGGGATTGATCCAATTCATGGTCGTTCCCATGATTGTCTTTCTGCCGTTCGGAGTAAGCGAGACTCCGGGAACCAGGTTCGGACGTGCATTGGTCGTGTAGCCTGTCGCGATGGACGAACTGGAGCGGGGATAGGTGATGTTGAGCGGGGTGCCTGTGCGCGCCGTAACGATGTCTGTCACGCTCCAGCGACCGAGGACTGCGCCGGCGATCCCTCTTTTAGAAAGGAATTTCTTCCCGTGGCCGAAGGGAAGGTCGTAGACGACGTTGGCATTGGCTACGTGGCGTGCGTCGAAGTCTCCCGAGGCGCGCTCGCAGGTCATGCAGGCGGGGTTCTGTGGGTTGTCGGAATCTCCACCTCCGGGCGCATCCTGATCTATCTGGTGCGTGTATGCGTAGTTGGCCGAGATTAGCAGGCCGCGGGTAAAGCTGCGCTGCAGGCTGGCGATAAAGCCATCGTAAGAACTGCTATTGTTGTTGCCCCTCCATCTCACCTGGCCGAAGGCAGGATAAGTGCGGAGGCCGGTAGCTGGATTAATTAGGTTGACATACGAGGTGATCAACTCGTAGGTGCCTTTGCTTCCGACATAGGAGAGTGTGCCGACCAGGTCGTGGGGAAGCGCCCGCTGCACCGAGAGTCCCCAATCGATCACGTACATATCTTTGCGGTCGCGGTCATCGGAATTCGCAGATATGGTACCGGGGCCGTTGAGAAAAGGTGTAATCGGGTAGGAAAGCCCTACGGTTGATTTTGCGCTCAGCGAGTAGGCGCCAACCTCGTTCTTTATGGGGACGTTCTGGTCATCGAGTTGACCGTCGCCGTGGTAAATGCCAAAGCCGGAGCGAATGACAGTTTTGCCGCTGCCGAGAGCTGCCGGCGACCATGCGAAGGATATGCGCGGGTCGATGTCCAGTGTATTGGGGTTGCCGAAGCTGGCTCCCACGCCGCAGAAACCCTGTGGTCCGCAGGTGGCGAAGTCGAAGGGATTGGCCTTTCCGTGAACCTCGTGAAAGATGTTGTAGAAGCTGTAGCGAACGCCAACATTCAAAGTGAAATTGGGGCGGACTTTCCACTCGTCCTGTGCATAGGAGTAGACATCCGTCTTGCGGAGGCCATTGACTGGCAGCTCGGAGTTATAGGTCGCGGAACTAACGGAATTGACAAGAAAGCTGGAGGCGGGAAGATTGAGGGATGAATAGACGATCGTCCCGTTCGAGGTATTTCCCTGATCGAGTTGGATGCGGCGAATCTCGACGCCGAACTTGAGGATGTGCGCGCCTCGGACCATGGTCAGGTTGTCGATGTACGAGAAGGAATTGCCCACGCCAGTGGTGGATTCATTGTTTGCCAGGGTGGTGAGACCGGCGACGGCAACTGAGTAAGCGAGATTTGTGCGTCCCTGATTGGTGGTGAATACGGTGCTCCGATTGAAACCGAACTTCGCCCCATTCACGAGCTTCGGCGAGAAGATGTGTAACTCCTCGAGTTCTCCGTTCACTGGCCGGGAAGTGATAAGCTGCCTGTCGTTGAGACCATCGGACGGCACAGCGTTGACTGCGGCATCGAAGCTGAAGCGCAGGTAAGCCGTGTCGGCCACGGAAAAATGGTGATCCAGGCGCAGCATGGCCGAATCTTCGTGGTCAAGTTGCCAACCGTTGCCGCTGAACTGGTCTATATCCGCAGCAAAGGGAACGATACCTGTCGTGGGATAGGCGGCAATGATCGGTGCCAAGGCCGGATTGGCGGCGGCCACCTGAGAGGCAAAGGCCGGGCTGGGGACGTAGCCCGAGAGCGGCTGACCGTAGCTCTGGCGCAGCCCCTCATATGTGAAGAAGAAGAAGCTGCGGTCGCGGACAAATCGGCCACCGAGTTCGCCCCCGAATTGATTGAGGCGGAACGGGAGCCTGGTCGGAAGAATCGGATCGCGGGCGTCAAAGATGTTGTTGCGAACGAACTCGAAGAGGCCGCCATGCTTCGCGTTCTCGCCGGACTTCGAGGCCACGTCGACCTGCCCTCCCGGTGTACTTCCGTTTTCGGCAGTAAAGAGCATCGTATCGATGTGGAATTCCTGGATGGCGTCAGTGGGAATCGCAAGCCGCACAAAGGACTGCTGCGCCTGATTGACGATGTTAGTCGCGTCGATACCGTCGAAGGTGAAGTTATTGTCATCGAGGCCACGGCCAGCGAAACGGATGCTGCGCTGATTGCTTCCTCCTGAATCCACCGCGCCCGGTGCCAGAGCCGTCAGCGTCGACCAGTTCCTGCCATTGAGCGGCAAATCCTTCACCTGTTCGAGCTCGGTATAGGCGCCGAGTGTGTCCGTCGTCTCGTCCAGTTGCGAGGTCAGGCTGGATACAGTCATTTGCTGCGTAATTCCGCCTACCTGAAGCGTGATGTCGAGCGTCTGGGTGTGACCCGATGACTGCTCAAGGTTTTCGAAGACAAGCGCCTGGAAACCGGACGCTGAACAGGTGACGCGGTAAAGACCGACCGGCAACTCCGGGATGTCGTAGAGGCCCTTCGAAGAGGAGACGGTCTCGCGAAGAAGGCCCGTCGCGATCTGAATGGCGGTGATGCGGGCGCTCGGAACGCGCCTTCCTGTGCTATCTCTCACGGTGCCACTTAATTCGGCGCGATCTATTTGTCCGAAGCAATAAGATTCGGCCAGGAGCAAAATGAGAAAGCATAAGATTTGCCTTGCTGAGCGATTCCCCATAGATAAACCCATCCTAATCGTGGAGTTTGTCGCTTCTGTAAGAACCGTCTCATGACCATCGCCATCTCAGGCTCGCCAGGAAATGACGATGAGCGTAGCACGAATGGCCCCTCGAAAAGATCCCACGCACGGAAAGGAGTTTCGCCTTGCAATCGGAATCCTCCCGGCATTACCGCGTCGTCGCTTCAGTTCGTGCTCGCACTCCTCGCCTGCGCTGCATTCTGCTTCAGAGACAGCTTGTAACGCGCCAGCAGTTTCTCGCGATTCTGGCGCAGGTCTTTTCCGGTCGACCTTCCGGGATAAGGCCGGTTGCCCATCAGCCCCTTCCAGAGAATGTGATTGTATTCCGCAAAGTCCATGCGGTCTTCCGAGGTGAAGTCCATGCCCTTGGTGGCCCGCGCCCAGTACTCTGCCGTGTGGGTTGGCTTGGGCACGACCAGGCCGACCGGAGCGGTAAGCGGCAGGCTCGTGGAGTAGAGGCCGGCTGGAACCGTGGCCGTGAAGCTCCACTTGGTCGGGTTAGTGTTGAAGATGTCGGCCATGGGCTGAGACAGCGCATCGTTCAGATTCATCGGCGGCAGACCCAGAACCTCTTCGATTGTGCGCACGAAGTTGATGGTGTTGTACTGCGTTGAGACCAGCGCCCCCTGTTTCACGTAGGCGCCGGCCACAAAGGCGATGGTGCGGTGGGAATCGACGTGGTCGCCGGAATCCTGCGAGTCGTCTTCAATGACAAAGATCAGCGTGTTTTGCGCGTAAATGCTGTTGGCGATGGTCTGAATCAGCATGCCCACCGCATAGTCGTTATCCGATTGCTGCAACTCCGGCGTGTTCACGCCGGCGATGGCTGTGGCGAAGCTTCCGGTGTGGTCGTGCATAAGGCGAACCAGGCTCAAAGCCGGCAATCCGCCGGCGGCGTAGTTGGCGTTGAATTCGCGCAGCCACTCCTGGTAACGGTAGTAGTCCGGGAACTGGTTGTCGAAGCCGCGAAAGTATGGATCGGTGAATGAGGTAAGGGTAACGTTCTGGGAGTAGGCCACCACCAGAGGGGGGGTGGCCGCAGACGGGCTAGTGACTAGGGGGATGCAGGTTGCGCCAGTCGGCGCCGGGCATGCATACAGGGTCGGGTCAACAAAAAATCCATAGTCGCGAATGGTGAGACCTGCTCGGTTCGCTGCGTCCCACAAATAGCCCTCGCCTTGATACGCTACGTCGCCATCGCCTTTCGGCCCATTCGGTCCATCCGGCGCGGCCGTGTTGGCAGTCAACGGCAGTAAATTCGGGTCGGACGGTGTAAGGGAATCGGCTGCCATGCGGCCTGCGACCGTGGGAATGGCCACATTCACATTGCGGTTCAAACCATCGTAATCCAGGCTAAGGCCGCGATTCGCATAGAACGGCAGGCTCTGGCGTTCGATCACATCGGGGGCGCGAGCCGAGGTGCTCCATGGCCAGCCGTCGTTGCTGACTTCAGAACTGGCCAGCATATTGTCGAGGGTGACGAAGGTTCTCGCCAGCTTATGCTGATTGGGCGTGATCGCTTGACCAAACTCCGTTAAAGTTGGGTCGCCATTGCCGACTTCCAGATCTCCCAGAATCTGGTCGTAGCCCCGGTTCTCCTTGATGATGTAGATCACGTGCTGAGTGCCGCTTCTCACGGCCGCCATGACCGCGGCATCGCTGTCGCTCTCGGTGGCGGAGAAGTGGCCGTTGATGGCCACCTGCGCGGTCAGCGTCGCCAGTTGCGCCGCGGTGGGCTGGGGAAAGCTCTGAAAGCCGGCTTTGACCCGCTGGGGGTTGTACTCCTGCGACCACATACAGTTCTTGTGCCCCCCCACTTGGGGAGGCGGGGCGGCGCTATAGCACATGCCTGGATTCGGGCCCGTCGGCGACTTCCCATTGACCACGTACACCCAATGGCCATTGGGGCTGTTGACCGTGGGGCCGAAGCTCACGGAATTCGGGTACCAGCCGGTTGGAATCAGACCGACTACCTGGTCGTTCTTGTCCGCTCCGGCCAATTGCACCACCGCGACGGCATTCAGATTGCCATTCGTCACGTAGAGTTGCGACTCATCCGGCGAGAGGGTCACGCTGTTGGTGTTGGCGCCCCTGTAATTACTCAACGGCGGGTAAGCAGCCAATAAAGCCGGGGTCGCGGCCACCTTGATGGTTTCCAGGATCGGAGTCGTCCCGTTCTTCGCGCTGGTGCTCGATATGTCGATGACATCAATCGTATCCGACATATCCAAGGCGACATAGAGGCGCGTCTGGGCCTTGTTCATCGTCATCTTGATCGGTTCGCCAACTACGGGTATCCGGCCCGTGACTTTCATCGTCGAGCCCAGGCTCACCACATCGATCTCGCGGTCGCGAATGCTCGACACATACGCCGTCGCATTCTCTCCCGTGCCTTGAATCACCACCCAAAATGGATACTCGCCGCCCGGAAAGCCCGTCATCGCGGGATCTCCGACGCCGGGGCGCAGGTCGATGTCCGGCATTCGGGTCCAGTTGCCCAAACCTCCGATGAAGACCGAGATCGAATCGTTGTCGTAATTGGCTACTGCCAGGGTCTGGCCATCGCTCGAAATGGCCACTCCGGCGGCGCAGGGCGACTCGAAAATCGCGCCATTTGCCGTGGCGGGTCCTGTGTTTACCACGGCGAGTCCAAGGCCCGCAGGGTGGTTCATCAACAGTTCCGGTTGCTCTGCCCAGGTGAGTTTGACCGGGTCTAGCGCAAAGACATGCACGTTGTCGCCGTTGCCATGAAAGTCAGTGGCGAAGGTGAGGCTCGGTGCGACGATATCGAGGCCATTGGTGCCGCCTTTGAAGAACGGGTAATCGCCCATGCCGCCGGAGACGTAAAACGCCGTGCCGGAGGGATCGAAGGTGATCCCATTGTAGGAGTTGGGAATGGTCACAACCTGCTTCTGGACAGGCGCGCCCTGCGAGATATCGTAGATGAACACGTACTCTTCCGAATTCAAATAGTCGAATGCAGTATGATCGAGGTTGTACGCGCTGCCATTGTTGTACCCGCTGCTACTGATGTTGAGCGGGTTGAGCGGGTTGAAGATGCGGTTATAACCGCTGGTGAGAAGCAGCAGTGTTTTGCCATCCGGACTTACCACCGTGGTGACCGCTTGCCCCACCTGCCAGTCGGGATATTGGGGCAGGACAGCCGCCCCTGGCACCAGCGGCTCGAAGGTCGAATCGTAGGGCGCCGTCGGTGTGATCAATTGGCCCAGATTGGGTATGGCCTGCGGCGCAGAGGGCGGCGGCGCCATCACCGTAATGTTCAGAACCGCCGTCGTGTTGCCGCCTGAATTGGTTGCCGTTACGGTGTAGTTTGTCGCCGCGGTCACCGCCGAGGGGTCCCCGCTGACGATCCCTGTGGCCGTACTTAGGCTCAGACCGGACGGAAGCGCGGGGCTCACCGCATAAAAGATCACCGTTCCGCCGGTATTCGTCGGGTTGTCCGGCCCGATCTGCACCCCTTTGGTGTAGATCGCCGGGTCTGTCGAGTAGCTAAGCGCGGAGGGCGGCTGATCGTTCACCGTGATGGTCAGGACCGCCACGGTATTGCCGCCGGCGTTCGTTGCGGTCACTGCGTAGCTGCCAGTTGCGGTCACTGCCGTCGGGGTTCCGCTGACAACTCCTGTGGTGGTGCTCAAGCTCAGACCTGCCGGGAGCATGGGACTCACGCTATACGAGGCCGCCACTCCGCCGCTGTTCGTAGGGCTGTCCGGCGTGATTTGCGCACCCTTGGTGTAAACCGCTGTGGCAGTCGAGTAGCTGAGTGTCGCTGGCGCCTTGACACCGTTGTTGCCACACCCGCAAAGAAATACGAATGCCACGGACAGAGAAAGGCCAAGTGCCTGCAGGTATTTCATGGGAACCACCTTTTTCTCCACTTTCGGCACCAGGATGCAGGCGCGAGATGCAAGAGTGCCTTAAGTTACTCGGATGTGAGCGAACCCATGGTAGACAAGAACGAAATGCGATGTCTGGTCAAAACTGCTCGCAGATTCTTCAACAAATCGGCATTCGCCGCAGCGACCCGCCCCCCGTACTCCTGGACATGGCAAGGGATATGTCTGCGCAAACGTGAGGTCTCAATCGGGACAATCCTGGCGGCAGAGCAAGATAGCGCACAGCTCCGTCGGGCCGGGGCAGTTTCGACAAGGTCGTTTGAACGAAGTCTCAGCCGCGACGGACGCGGTGATCTACTTATAGGATTTCGATGAGCGCAAATGCCCACCGGGAGTTGCAAGGACAGAGA
>JBAWCO010000417.1:0-10104 GCA_049590315.1 Occallatibacter sp.
GCGTATTGCTGCGCGATTCCGGTCAAGACAAAGAGCTGGCTTAACGCCAGCATCGCGCAAAGTCGTCTCAGGGGAAACATACGGTCATCGTAATGCGCAATGAGATGAATTGTGACGGCCACTTTAGTGGCATCGGGGATTATTTGGTGGGATACGAATCGGACTTCATTTCGTCACAATTTGCGGCTTTCGACGGACTGGGCACCGTACGCAGGAGATGATTACGGCGCCCACAAGATCAAAACTGCAATGGTTTCAAGGATATATGCGATGAAGGGTGCGGGCGAAGGGTATGGTTTCGCGAACATGGTCCAGACCGCAGATCCAGGCTACCGCACGCTCAATACCCATACCGAATCCGCTGTGCGGGACGCTCCCGTAGCGGCGTAGGTCGAGATACCACTCAAAAGCTTCGCGGGGAAGCTGATGCTGGTCGATACGGCTGCTCAACAACTCGTAGCTGGAAACGCGCTGCGAGCCGCCGATGATTTCGCCGTATCCCTCTGGAGCGAGGACGTCTACGCAAAGAGCCAGGTTGGGATTTACGGGATCGGGCTCCATGTAAAAAGCCTTCACATTGGCAGGGTAGCGGTGAACCATCACTGGCCGCTCGAACTGGCTGCTGAGCCAGGTTTCGTCGGGAGAGCCGAAGTCGTTTCCATACTCGAAGGGCTGCTCAAGTGCTCCGGATTTATGGGCGGCGTTGAGAAGAGCCGCGGCTTCGTCGTAGGTGATGCGGGGAAACGGTGGCGCAATGAGTTGGAGCTTGGCAGGGTCACGGCCAATGACGGTCAACTCCGCCGAACGATTCTTCAGGACGGATTGGACGATGTGTGAGAGGAAGTTTTCGGCGATCTCGAGGAGGCCGTCGAGGTCGCAGTAGGCGACTTCCGGCTCGATCATCCAGAATTCGGTGAGGTGCCGGCGGGTCTTCGATTTTTCAGCACGGAAAGTGGGGCCAAAGCTGTAGACCTTACCGAGGGCTAGGGCGGTCGACTCGATGTAAAGCTGGCCGGACTGAGTGAGGAAAGCCGGGTCGCCGAAGTAGTCCACGGGGAAGAGGGTAGAAGTGCCTTCGCATGCCGCCGGTGTGAGGATGGGCGGATCCGTACGGATGAAGCCGTTGGTGTCGAAGTACTCGGCGGCGGCACGCATGATTTCCGCGCGGATGCGGAGGATGGCGGACTGGCGTGGAGAGCGAACCCAGAGATGGCGGTGCTCCATGAGGAAGTCGACGCCGTGCTCCTTGAGCGTGATGGGGTAAGGATTGGACTCGGGGACGCGCTGCACGACTTCGAGATCTTCGATGTCGAGCTCGAAACCGCCTGGGGCGCGCTTGTCGGCACGGACTTTACCGGTGACGATGACGCTGGACTCCTGGGTCAGGCCTTTGAGAGCTTCAAAGACGGTAGGAGGCACGCTCTTGACATGGGCTACACCTTGGATGGTGCCTGTGCCGTCGCGAAAGATCGGGAACAGGAGCTTGCCGCTCTCGCGGATGTTGTAGAGCCAGCCGCGGAGGATAACGGATTGGCCTTCGTGTTGGCCGAGGGTGGCGATGGTAGCTACAGGCGGCGCCTGCGTTGCAGCGAGCGCTTGCGCGTCAGGAGCGGACGGGGTCGGGGTCGGAAGATCTGTTGGCATTGGCTTCCTTGCGGGCCGGAGAAAAGTTGCGCGGCCGGACTTATCAGGATAACGCGGCTCTGGGCGCGTCAGGAAAACGAGGGGCTCACTGGCTGGGGCAGTCCGAGGGCGGCGGCCAGGGCCTGGTCGATCTTGGGATAGGTAAATCGGAAGCCGTCGGTGATGAGTTTCCCAGGGTAGACCCGCGCGCTTGCGAGGAGCACTTCATCGGCGATTTCACCCAGCGCGAGGCGAAGTGCAAAGCCCGGAGCGGAGAGAAACGCGGGGCGGTGGACGGCGCGTGCAAGGGCGCTGGTGAATTGCGAGTTGGTGACTGGGTTTGGGGCTGTGAGATTGACGGGGCCGTTGAGCGACGGGCTCTCGAGCAGGAAGAGGATCGCGGCGACGACGTCGTGGAGGCTAATCCAGCTCATCCATTGGGTACCGGGGCCGAGCGGTCCGCCGAGGCTGAGCCGGAAGATGGGGAGCATACGCGCGAGAGCACCGACGCCTGGACCAAGGGCTACCCCGAAGCGGAGGTGAACGATCCGGATTCCGGCGGCTGCCTTGTCGTGCGCCGCGGCTTCCCATTGTTGGCAAAGGTCGGCGATGAAGCCGGAGCCGGGCGTGGACGATTCATCGAGCAACTGGTCGGCTCGGTTGCCGTAGATTCCGGTAGCGGAAGCGACAAAAATTGCCTGGGGCGGATTGCGGAGGCCGGCAAGGGCTTTGACAAGGGCTCGTGTAGAACGCACACGGCTTTCGACGATTTCGCGCTTGTAGGCCGAAGTCCAGCGGTGGGCAGCAAGATTTGCGCCGGACAGATGGATTGCGGCCGTAAGGTTTTCGAGAGGTTCAAGATCGGCGACGGGATGCGAGGCATTGGGATTCCACTCGACCTGAAGAGGCGCGCCGGTTGGGCGTCGAACGAGTTGAAGGACGGACGTGCCCCGCTCGGCAAGGGCCTGACGGAGCGCTGAGCCGACTATTCCCGAGGCTCCGGAGAGAAGGATTTTGGGAGATGAGTGGTTCATATGGACAGGGCGAACATCCTTTTACCTCAGATGAAAAGATAACTGGTTTTGAGGCAGGTCAATTTAATAGGGTAAGAATTATTTTTGACCTAGACAACAAATAGATTGACAGCGCATCCTAGTCGTTAGGTGGCTGGGGGACGGATGAGCGAGCTTGCGGTGATGAAAAGCGAAGAGACGCAGAAAACGCAAGTGGATCCAGAAACCGCAGAACGTTTCATTGCGGAGAAGCGGATTGGCGAGCGGATCAAGCGGCTCCGGCTGAAGAAGTCGATGGGCCTGGTGGAACTGGGCAAACATACCGGGCTCTCGGCGAGCTTTCTTTCCCAGCTTGAGACGGGGCGAGTGGTGCCAACGTTGCGGAACCTGGCGCGTATTGCGATGGTGTTTTCCAAGGACCTTTCGTACTTTTTCGAGTCGGAGCCGAGTTCGCTGTTCCGGATTCACCGGCGCAGAGAACGAGTGCGGCTGCCACAGACCGGGGTGGACAATCCGACGTACTTCTTCGAGAGCCTGGGCTACATGGTGCCCGATCGGCATATGGACCCCTACTTTGCCGAGTTCATTCCGTTGACTAAAGAGATGGAGCCGAAGGGGCATATGCACCCGGGGTTCGAGTTCCTATACCTGCTGGACGGGGAGTTAGAACTGCGGCACGGCGACCATGAATGCAAACTGGAGGCGGGCGATGCTGTCTACTTTGACGCGAGCACCCCGCACAGCTACCAGTGCGCGGGAAAGAAGCCGGCAGGGGCGATTATCGTGACCATGCACCAGGCGCCTTCGGTGATGCCTGCGCTGCAGCGTCCGGTTGTTGCAGGGGCAAAGCCCGCGACGGGAACGGTGTTGAAGGCGACAGTGCGCGAGAACCTGTAAGAGCCTGCGTACTGCTGGGTCGGCATCCTGCAGCAACTACAATCGGGATGGAGAAAATGGAGCGATAGGATGGCCCAGTTAAGCAGGACAGGCGTTTCTCTGGATGACGCCCTGCTGAAAGAGTTCGATCGGCTGATTGCCAAGCGCGGCTACGCGAACCGCTCCGAGGCCTTCCGCGATCTGATCCGCGAAGCGCTTCTCGAAGAGACTGTCGAGTCGAACAAGCCTGTGGTGGGCACGCTTACGCTGGTTTACGACCATCATGTTCCCAACCTGGCGCGAAAGCTGACCGAGGTGCAACACGTAGCCGGGGCGATGATTCTGGCGGCCACGCATGTGCACCTCGATCACCATTACTGCCTGGAAGTGATCATCATGAAGGGCCGGGGCAAGGAGCTGCAAGCTATTGCCGATGGAATGCTGGCGCTGCGCGGAGTGGAACTGGGAAAGCTGGTGCTGACCAACTCCGGAGCGAGCCTGAAGACCGCTGCGCACTCGCACTAGATTTCTAACCCCGAATTTCCCCAACTTCAAGACAACACTCAGCTGACGCCATCTTCGCAAGGTTTACAAAATCGTGTTACGCTGAGACTTGCAATCTGGCTCCGGGAATTGCGCGCCTGATGTGACGAGCGGCATTGTCGCATACGTTTGTATCGGTCATATTCAGAGCGACTTATCTCCCGTGACGGCAATCTAAGGAACGATGATGATCTCCCTCCTGCGGAGTCTGGCGAATGACGAACCTGGCAGTACCAAGGGCAAAGTAATCGCTTTGTATGCCCTGTTGCTGGGTTTCAATCTGGCGGCGTGGTGCTGGGCGTTCGCAGCATTCCATCGGTTTCCGGTGCTCCTGGGCACGGCATTCCTTGCTTACAGTTTTGGACTCAGACACGCAGTGGATGCGGATCACATTGCTGCGATCGACAATGTTACACGCAAGCTGCTGCAGCAGGGAAAGCGACCGGTGGCTGTGGGACTGATGTTCTCGTTGGGGCATTCGACGGTGGTGGTTGTGGGAGCCATCGCGATTGCGGCCACGGCGTTGGCGCTGCAACATCGCATTGACTCGGTGAGAGAGATTGGAGGAGTGATCGGCACCCTGGTGTCGGCGCTTTTTCTTTTCGCAATTGCGATTGTGAATCTAATAGTGCTTGTGTCAGTGATTCGTAGCTTTATGCGGGTGCGGCGCGGCGAGCCTTATGTGGATGAAGATTTTGATTTGCTGCTGGGAAACCGCGGATTTCTTTCGCGGCTGTTCCGGCCTATGTTCAACCTGATTCACTCAAGCTGGCACATGTACCCGCTCGGCGTGCTGTTCGGGCTTGGATTCGATACGGCGACCGAGATCGGGTTGTTGGGCCTCTCCGCTGCGGAAGCTTCGAAGGGGTTGTCGCTTTCGTCGATCTTGGTGTTCCCGGTTTTGTTTGCTGCGGGCATGTCGCTGGTGGATTCGACCGACAATATTCTTATGCTCGGAGCCTACGGCTGGGCATTCGTGAAGCCGATTCGCAAGCTGTATTACAACATCACCATCACGTCTGTTTCCGTTGTGGTGGCGTTGGCAGTAGGCGGAATTGAGGCATTGGGATTGCTGGCGGGACAGTTCCACCTGACGGGCGGAGTTTGGCGGTGGGTGGGCAAGCTCAACGATAACTTCGGCATGCTTGGCTACTGCATTATTGCGCTGTTTGCTGTGAGCTGGGTTTTATCAATTGCTATTTATAAGTGGCGGCGGTTTGACGAGATGGAATTTGGGGTTCGAGACGCGGCGTGAAGCGCCTGCCATTACTATTTCTCCGGCCATTACTCACATAACTCCATCGCTCACGGAACGAGCAAGATAGGCGCGCGCCAGAAGTTCGCCTTTCCGGTTGCCGGATCAAGGATGGTGACCTGACAGTTGTACTCCCCGGGTGGCAATCCCTTCACCCCAAGATTGAATGCGAGCGGCATGGTTCCCAGGCGGCTGGTGGGATTTGGAACGATTGCGGTAGGCGGGGTGTCAAATACTTTGCTGCCACTTTGATAAAGAGTGACAAAGGCAAAGAGAGGCTGTGCGGCGGGCGTGCTGGCAGCTGGAGCTGATGTCGCGGCCGCAGGCGTGGTGGTCAGAGGCTGCTTGTAGGCCTGGAAGTAGACGTATATTTCGCGGGTGGTGCTGAAGACACGCGTGACACTGGGAATGAGCTTCTTGCCATCTGAGACAAGGGGATTGACGCTGTCTTCTTTCTGGCGGTCTTTCGCTTTGGCTGCGTCAAAGAGCGCCTGATTGAGCTCGACGCGCTGGCTGCTGAGTACGACGGAACTGATGGGAACGCGCTGGGTTTCCTTGTTGAGGTTGGGAATGACGAAGGTGGTTTGGTAGGTCCCGATTCTGCCGGTCTCATCGTCACGCGCGAGAAACTTGATCATGTATTTGCCGGGCAGGAGGGTGAAGCCGGTGTCGTATTCGATGGGTCGATGAGCGAGTTCGGAGGCAGTGGCATCAGAGAGCTTGATGTTGACGTTGTCGCGGACGTTCGAGACAGTAGAGCCTCCGACGAGGTCCTTAATTTCTCCGACGAAATCGATGAGAGTGTGCTCGGCGCCGCCGCGCTTGGCGAGAGCTAACTCGCGGCCGGGGATCTTCACGATGATGGGGACGAAGTACTCGGCGCGATTGAGCTGGAAGTGATCGATCTCCATGGCGATGGATAGCTCAGTGACCGGGTCTTCAAGCATCAGCGCGTCTTCAAGCTGACGCTCCTTGTCGACGGTTGTGAATTTACTGAACTCCTTGTCGGCGTAGTAGCCCTCACGATAAGTCAACTTGGCATCGAGATTCTGCGTGAGGGAAACCTTGATGCGACGGAAGTGGCCGTTCTTCGCGGTGTTGGTGGCATAGTAGCCGATGAGGTAGTAATCGGAGATGGCCTCCTGTGCCTGCACAATGCCACGAGTGAGGTCGTTGTTGTCGAAGAGAGCTTTGCCGCCGGTATCGCTTGCGAGGGCATAGAGCGTGTCCTGCGATTGCTGGAAATTACTGGTGTTGGCCTGAGTGGCTGCACCGGTGTAAATGCCGGAGTTGCCAGGCGAGCCTTGGGTTGCATCGCCCAGCGGGGCCTGCGCAACGAGACCGCGCGCATCAATGGGCCAGAAGGAAACGCCGGCTTTGATGGCGGAGTCGACAGTGGCGTGAAGCTGCGCCTGGTTGTCCACGCCGTTGAGGCGGAGGCCGCTGGCGAAGTAGATGAGCGATTTCTTCTCGTTCAGCTGGCCGAGCATTTTGACCGCAGTCTCAAGAGCGGAGAGTTGGCGGTCAGTGTTGAAGATGTTGAACTCACTGTCGTCTTGCCCAAAGGCAGCGCCGGTGTCCGCACTGCTGGCGTCGTCGGTGGTTTCGGTGTCGCCCTGGGCCTCACCAACGACGAGTGTTTGCAAGATGCTGAGCAGTTTGTCGCGATCGGAAGTGAAGTCCTGGAGAATATCGACGGCGCCGCCTTGATAGCGAAGGATGGAGACCAGGTCGACGGTGGTCATCTGGGTACGGAGGAATTTCTCCGCGGCAGAGAGAGCGCGAAGCTGATCGGCGGGGTACATGGCCGACATGTCGAAATAAAGTGCAAGCAGGCGGCGATTTTTGTAACGCTCGTTGTCGACGGATTCAGGGGCGATCTGCGTATGGACGAGCTTGTTGTACGTCCTGACATTTTCAGTCGCCGCAGTGGAAACAGGCAGCAGTGCGGAAAGCGCTGTGAGGTCCTGATGTTCGCAGATGCGAACGGTTTGCGGAACGCCATCCTCAGTGACAGCGAAGTCTTTGGCGGTGAGACCGGGGATGGGCTTGCCGTCCTTGTCTTTGACGACTACGGCTTCGGTGACTAATTGCACTTTGACGGAGAGGGTGTAGTTTTCAGATGCTTCGGCGGGTTTGTTCTGGCCGATCTGCTGCGCATCAACGAAAACGGGCGCGAAAACCGGAGCGAGAGCAGCGGCGAAGATGAGAGCGATGCTGGTCAGGATTCTCATCGCTAGAACCTCAACCGGACGGTGGTTTGCAGACTGCGCATTGCGTTGACGGATGCAGGCACACCGAATTGCGTGCTGTTGACGGTGGCGACCCAGCCGGTGAAGACGGCGTGGTTGAGCAGATTGGTAGCGTCGATGCGCGTGATGAGATTGAACTTGGTGGTGGGGCGGAACGTGCGTTCGAGCGAGGAGTTGAGGCTGAACTGGGAAGGACCGGTGATGGAGTCTCTCCCTGCAGTTCCCCACTGCCCCGCTGCAGGAGCGGTGTATGCAGCGACATTCAAATGTTGGCTTGAACTGGAGGCATAGATGGGAGCGCCCGTTAGACTGGGACGAATGGTGCCGGTAACGCCTGTTCCGGGGACGGTAGCGAGGTAACTGGGCGTTTCCGGCAGACCGGTGCCGACGTTGATGTTTGTTTGCAGCGTCCACTCCTTGAATGCTTTGCCTCGCCAGCCCGCCAGGAGTGTTCCACCTTCAACGCCCTGGCCGGTGGTGTATTGCGCCTGCACATTGAGCAGATGACGCTGATCGAAAGTGGAGAGCCCGCGCTCACCATGCAGATTGAGCCAGTTCTGGGCGATGGAGGCAGATGGTGTGGATGCCGGTGAAGACTCGCCTGAATTTCCGCCTTGCGAAGCGGCAGCGACGTGGCCCTGGCCGCCGAGGAAAGAGTCGTCGTCGATGGATTTTGAATACGTGTACGAAAGGGACGCCGTAAATCCGGCGCGCAGCCTGCGGCGGAGTTGCAACTGGCCAGATTGGCGCGTGGAGTCGCCTCCGGAGGTTCGGTACTCGAAGCCCAGCGGGCATGCGGGGCAGGGATTAGTTGCGCCTATGGGGTGGGTGTTGGGCAGGAATTCCTGAACGCCGCGCGTGCCTTTGACCCCTAGGTAAGTTGCAGTCATTTGGAGGGCGCCAGGCAAGTCGCGCTGCACGGCCAACTGCCAGGTCTGCGCATAGCCGACGCGGAAGTTGGGATCGATTGCATTGGTGTCAGAACTGACATTGGAGCACGGGGTGAAGCCGTTCGCGAGGGTAAGCGGGCAGGCAGCGGAGTTTTCGACGCTGAGGCTGGTGGAGAGCGGCGCCTGCTGAGCGAGTTGCTTGGCGGAACCGAGGTAGACAGAAGTGTCGTGATAGATGCCGTAGCCGGCGCGCACTACGACGGTGGAAGCGGGGATGGGACGCCAGGATATGCCGATACGTGGCTCGTACCCGAGCTTGTCTGGGTGGACAAGCGAAGTGGGATAGTGATTGCCCGTGAGCGAGCCCACCGGGTTGCTGCCAAGGACAGGTGTGTCGGCGGAAAAATCCGGAGCGAGATCGAGATTGACGAGGCGGCCGTGAAGCTCCGTGATGGGCGATTCGTAGTCGTATCGGATGCCTGCATTGATTGTGAGGACGGAGAGAATGCGCCAATCGTCGGTGGCGTAGGCATCGCAGACAGGCTGTCGGAAATATTTGTCGGCATTGCCGAAGGCCAGAGAGCTGGTGTCAGGGATGCCGATCAGAAAATCGGCGATGTCTGAGCCGGTGGCTGTGGAACCAGTGGCCGGGCTCGCGGTGGCAGCGCCGGTAAAGGCAAAGTTGCCGCGCGGATTCTGCTGGTAGAAGTCGTTGTATTGCTGGTAGCGGAAGTCGCCGCCTACTGTGATGTTGTGATGGCCGCGATAAACGCCGATGGAGGCCGAGAAAGCGTCGGTGCGATTGCGGTTGAAGGAGCTGTTGGCATCACTGAGACCAGCAATGCCACTCGAGAAGGTGAGCGCAGGAGGGCCCCAGTTGGCTGGATCCCGGTCGTTGCCGTTGATGCCCGCACTACCCGATACGTCTTCACGACTTTCAAAGTTGGGCGTGGTGAGCGTTCTGAGACGGCTGAAATTGTATTTGGTGAATAAGAATAGATGCTGATTGAAGCGATGCATCCAGTTGATGTTGGTGTTGATGCCGAGCGTGTCCGTGGTATCGACAAAGCCGAATAGGTTGACGCCGTCGGCGCGCGTGCTTTGGAGATTGAATGCCCCAAAGAGCTGGTTCTTGCGGCCGAGGGATTTATCGAGACGCGTTTGCACCACGTCCTGATGGGTGTTAGAGAGCACGGATGTCTGGTAGTTATAGAGCGGATTACCGGTTAGGTTCGGCGCAGGATAGAGCTGCAACAATGCAGCCGCCTGCGGACTGAGATCTCCCGGAGCATTGCCGGCGGGAATCTCATTCTTGGGATACGGAAGCCCCGTATACGGATCGTAAATCGTGATCGGCTGCCCCGCCGCATTCACGAGGCCTTTGAGATTGCCCGTCCGCTCATCTGTGGTGGGGACGAGGCCGGTTTCATCCTGCTCGATCTGGTTGCGCGTCCACTGATAAGCGACGAATAAGTTGGGGCCACGCGGCAGAAGGCGCGGGATCTTGAGGGGGCCTCCGAAGGTGACGGCGCCGGTGACGAGATTGTAGAAGGGCTTGGGCACTTCCTGCCCGGTTAGAGAATAGACGCGGGCGTTGAGTGCCGAGTTACTGAGGATGGCGGCTATGCTGCCGTTGTAGAGGCTCTTGCTGT
>JBAWCO010000418.1:0-13412 GCA_049590315.1 Occallatibacter sp.
ACTTCTCCGCCTTGCAGAGCCAAGTTTAACGAGGGATCCGCCGCGCCAATCAAGCCGTGTACAGGAATTCGACGGACCAAGGCGGCATCCTTCAGGTCGCTGCCTGTCGAATTCTGACTGACCAGGATTTCCGGCCCGGAGTTCTCCGTGAGTCCGCCGGCCTGAGATATCGCGTCAAGCAAGGTCACCGAGCCGGTTGCTTGAAATGTGATTGGGTTGCGAACCGCGCCAACCACACTGATCGGCCGGCTGCGATACTCCACAACCGTTATTGTTACGACTGGATCCACGAGCACGTGCTCATCGATAAGCTCAGACGCGATCGATTTCTCCAGGTCTGTAGGGTATAGTCCCTTGGCACTGATGTGCTTCCCCAACATTGGTAATCGGATTTCTCCGGCCGAGTCTACCCGGACGGTGCGGGTTAGCTCGGGAGAATCGTAGACCGTTATCCCTATGAGATCATCGTTTCCAATTCGCTGGATAGGAAGATCGGAAAAAGCGTTCGTTGAGACTTCACTCGCACCCGCTTGATTCGGCATATGCTGCAGCTGCTGTGCAGAAATGGAGCCGGCCACCAAGGTTGTAAGGAGAATGGTTGCAAAATGCCTCATCGGAGAATCCTCTCGGAGTTTCTGTAAACATCGACAGCTCGCATTCACACCGCTGCCGACACCGGCGCCAAGCTGGCTTAGCATCTTAGCCGCGTCAATTTCGCTCTTCTGATGCAGTGAATTTCTCCACAAGTTCATCAATCCTGCGACCCAGACTGTTCATCTGGTCACAGAATTCGTTCAGGCGCATGTGGAGCACTTCTTCACGAGTGGTTCCGCTTAGAAGCGCTTGCATTGCGCTGCGGGTCAGGTCCGATACGCTTCTCGCGCCGGATGACGAGCAGAGCTCCCGAAGAGCCTGATACTCGTTTTCGGAGAGTCGCACACTGACCATGCGCGATCGGGTTTTTAGCACAGTCATCTTAGCCTGAATCTGCGGTGAAAGGTTTACCTGCTAACTTGCGAAGCGATTGTGCGAGTTGCGTTTGCTGAAAATACGAAGTGTTTCTTCCCTCGTGGATGATGCCTGTCAATATTCAGGACAGGGCAGGCTTCGCCCCTGTGAGTCCCATTTGTGGAACCCTCCTGAACTACAAATCGGTGCCGCAGGTTAAAGGAATTGGGGAGCCTGATCGTCACTCTCGACAACTACGAAAAGGCCCTCATCAGCGAGTAGTTGTGTCGAATTCCAAAACCGTACCACCGCACTGTTAACGAATGAAGAAAGTAGCAGGACGATTGCATGACAATTGCATGACAATTCCAGCCATAAGCCAAATGCGATTTTTGCTGCAGTGATGATGAACGATCCGTTCTCGCGCGCACGAATCCCTCTCGCGAGAGCAAGGGCAAAGTTGGGTATCGTGATCGGCCAGGCCGGGCGCTTCGCCAATCGGACTACAACCGACCTATGGCAATTCGCACAGCCGAAGATTTTGATTTCGGAACCAGCTCGGGTCGAATCCTCTCTACTGAAAACTCTGGCTCAGCTGGTTCAAGTCCAGATGAGAGAGGAATTCCTGGCATTCGCTCGACAAGTTCTTGTAAGCAGATTCACTCCCAGAGTCGAAATGGGGCGCCTGTATTTTGAAGAAAATTGGAACCACGCGTTTACCGCGCGTAGTGTGATCCACTGATTCGGCAATCGCGACGTGAACCCCCTCCTTGGGTTTATAGCTGCCCGATTGGCACGCGGAGGGGCTGCAATACGTGTCACCGGTCAGGGTATCTTTGATTCCGTCGTCATATAAAGCAGTGTTGAATTGAACGGTTCGTCCCGCGGCCGTGTTAAACAGCGAGATCGCCTTGGCCTTCGGCACCTCTCCGTGGGTCATCAGACTTTGCTGGATGCTGTGATCAGTGGGCGCTAGCCATATGCCCAATTCGATCTCACCTGATGTTGCTTTCTCGAATGCAGCGGTCTCCAATACCGGAACACCTGCCTGGTGCTCCTGCCAAACCCGAACAAGTTTGTACTCCCCTATCTGAGTTGGTATCCGACCGTTCAGCTCTGTTCTGCTGATCTCGCCGCGACGCACCGACGAAACCAAACTTTCAGGGTTTCTTCCGATAGCGCGTACAGCGGGTACCATCGCAATGAGAACCAAAAGAGCCAGCGCTGCGGCCCGCCAGTAGGTAAGCCCCTTGTCACTGGTGCGAATCGTCTCGCTGGAATTCGCGGGGGCACCGGCCGCGCCTTCCCTCCTGAACACGACCCAGAACACCAGCGCCGCAACGCAAAAAAGCAACGCCCCGATCACGTAGTCTGCTTGCTTCGCGGAATTTTCAAGAACATGGTGACCCAATGCGACTCGATAGTACAGGACCAATGCACAGAGTCGAATCAGGTTGAAGAGATGTCCAAGCGACAACGCCCCGACAACGTATAGGGACCACCTCCAAAGGGAGAGACGCCTGAGATAACCGAGGATCAGTGCCCCATACCCTAGAGTGATGGCCCCGCGCATGCCGTCGCAGCCCGGAGCAATAAACATCCCGAAATCTGGAGCAAACATCAGCCGTAATAACTCAGTATTCGTCGGGGGGAACCCGAGAAGGTTCGCAAACGATCGCGCGATTTGTGCAGAAAGACTTTGCATCGGAAGGTCGAGAAAATGCACAAACGCTTCCGGAACGGGTTGAAGACATAGCAGCAACGCCAGGGGAAACCATGCCCTTCGCAACACGCGGACGCCTGCGAAGAGTAAGAGAATTCCCCCTGTATAGAGCAGGATTGGCAACACGCTTGGAATTAAATTGAGCCTGACGCCTCGAACCACCCAGAAACATTCCAGACGGCGCGAGAAGATGATTGGAACAAACGCTAACGCCACCGGTAGGAGCCCCCACCAGGAGCCCCGCAGTTCCCAGTCGCATTGACGCCAAACGTACATGGTCAGGGCAATGCTCGCTGGAAGGATGATGGCACCAATCGAGCGCAGCGGATCTGTCATCCAGATTTCCCACAGCTTTGAGAGCTGAGGATAGATTCCCACATAACCGGTGAGGGTCAACAACCCAATCCAGTACCAAAGCATGTGACTAGCGCTAACGCGTTCTTGCTTTCCAGATCGATCCCCAGAGCCGCTTGTCGCCGAACTCGAAACGAGAGGAGAAGGTCTCGCGCTGTCTGTTACGAGACGCGTGCCAATGGTCGCACTCATCGTGACGTCTCCTCATACGATTCCTCAGGATCGTTCGCATTCCGGTTCCCAATCGACACCACCAGAATGACAATGCCTGCAGTAATCAGTTCTTCGTAATCTATGGAAGCGTGGTTGTTTGCCAAGTGATTTCCTGTGGGTTGCCCTGACAGACTATACGACGACGAACATTGAACGTTGGGGCATAATGACGATTCAACAAGAATTCATCGCACGACGCACTCGGGACTTCACTCCCTGAGGGTTCCCTTCCCTGCGGACTTGCGAACTGATCTCGATCAATCAATTGAGGTCACCCGACCTTTATCGTCGATTGGAGATCCCAATGGTGGCATTTTGACCTGGTCGAAAGACCAAGCCTTCACAAAAACATGACCTCGACCTCACCAGCATGAGCCCGAAGCTCTGCTGAGAAAACACCCTCTGTACTACAAACGTCAGGCATCCATCAGGGAAATTAGGAGGAACAGTTCTGCATCTTTCACCGAATCCACGACGGCCTGATAGTCCTCGCCGATTCTACGCTGCAACCTGATCCTCCCGAGTTCGCTTACCATGTGCCCACCGCTGGGAGATGGGTCATAAGACCCACTCTACCCGGCGATGAGAACACCCCCGCATTTTTAGAACGACGAGCACTGCCCCGGCTTCCTCCTGGCCGTGTTGCTTGCGCCAGTTATGTTCGAATTGCTGCTGCATGTAAGCGCGTCACGAACCGAGTTGTCGAATACCTGTACGAACGCGGTATTGCTGTTGATCTCGAGATCGCCTCCGATCGTATTTCCAGGGCAGGATGAGGAGCTCGATCCAATCTCAGCAGGCGACCCGTTTCCGTTGTAATACACGGACCCGAACACGTTCACGCCGCAAACTGTGTTCTGCGTCGTCCCTGAAGGAACATTCTGAACCTCCAACTTGCTAGCAATCGTGAGAGATGGTCCCAGTGCATAAGTTCCGCCCTGAATTTCCACGTTCCCCAAGACTGTAGCGTTGGTCAGAATTAGGCTGCCACCAGATAAGTAGACGTTGCCGAGGATTGTGGCTCCGTCTGTGAACTCGCATGTCTGGCCACTTGAAACGTATATGTTCCCGAGGAAGTTCGCCGAGTAGACGCCGTTGCATGAATGGCCAGAAGCCGGAACGGTGGCGAGGTTCCAAACAGTGCCGAAGTTAAAGGTTCCGCCAACCGAGGTTGTTCCGTAGAAGTTCCCGTCCGCGCCCTGTGTCAGCGCCGTCTCCGGGTTCGCACCGTCCGTGCAGTTGGCTTTGGAGCAGAAGTTGTAAAGAGTGGTGAGCTGGTGCCAGGGCGTGAATTGATACACGGTGCCCGAGCCGCCGGCCCCGCCTGTTGTTGTTGTGCCGTAGATGTTGAAGTCTTTACCCACCACCGGCCCGCCCAGGGGTTGCGCGCCGTCGGTGCAGTTGGTCTTGGCGCAGAAGTGGTAAATGGTGTGGAATCCGCCCCACCAGGTCAGTTCGAACAGCGTTCCACCGGCATTGGCTCCGTTGGTCGATGTTGTGCCGTAGACGTCGCCAAAACTATCGAGCGTTAGAGGAACGTTCGGGGCCGAACCGTCATTGCAGTTAGTGCTGGAGCAAAAGGTGTAGAGCGTGGTCAGTGAGCCCGACGGGGTCATCTGGAACAGAGTTCCGGCGCTGTTGGAATTCCCACCGGCATAGGTTGTGCCATAGAAGTTTCCGTTCCCGCTGCTCAACACCAGGTCGCCTCCGGGGTTGATCCCGTCAGCACCACTGAAGGTATGAAGCGTGGTCAGAGATCCGCCCGGAGTGATTTGAAAAACAGTTCCATCGTTATTGGCGCCGCCCACAAACGTGGTGCCATAGAGGTTGCCGTTGCGGCCCAACGCGAGGGCGCCAACAGGGTTAGCACCGTCAGCTCCACTAAAGCTGTGAAGCGTGGTCAGTGAGCCCGCGGGCGTGATCACGAAAACCGTTCCATCGTTATTGGCGCCGCCCGAAAATGTGGTGCCATAGAGATTTCCGTTGCTGCCTAACACCAGCGCACCCTGGGGGGTTGAGCCGTCTGTGCAAGCCGATCCACCAAGCGAGCAGAAACTGTAGATCGTGGTCTCTGCGCCGGCAGCGGTAACCTGGAACACAGTTCCATATGTGAAGGCGCCGCCCGCGGGCGTCGTGCCGTAGAAGTTCCCGTTGCTGTGTTGTACAACGTGAGATTTCGCTAGCTGAGAAGTCAGCTGGGAAGAAGGAAACGCGCCGTCTGTGCCATTGAAGTTGTGGAGCGTCGTCAGCGTTTGCGCTTGAACCCCTGCTGACTCTGCCAGACACAACAACAACGGAAGCGCCACAACGTACGCCAGACGACAAGTCCGGCCCCACTGCGAATTGGAACTGTTTTTCATCAGACATTCTCCAGTCTTGTGCTCTTGGTTACACATTCATAGGTCCGCGGATCAGGAGGATAGCGCAGTACAACACGCAACCTGGGAGAGACCTCAAGCCTGACAGCGCTCATATTGTCTGTCAAATGAATTGCCGATGAACATCATTGAGGTTACACAATCATAGGTCTGTTGATCAGCGAGGATAGCGCAGGGCAACGTACTGTGGGAGAGATCTCAAGCCTGACAGCACTCACGCTCGCTTTCAAGTGAATTGTCGATGAACATATTTGAGATGGATGTGACCGCCATGGACGCGGGTTTGGAGGTATTCGAGTACGGCAACTCGCGCAAGATCGGACAGGCTATTGATGTACTGCAGATGTATGACATGGCGTCCTAATTCATACGAATGTAAGACAATGTTAATTTCTGATGTGATTTCCTTGGGCCCTATTGTGACCACTCTGATTCTGGGGTATATCTCAGATTGTCCTGAAGTGGAGCCATATTCCGGCCCATTCTGATCCTGAGGTATTTGGTTCCGGACTATCTGATTCCGGAGCTTCTGATTCTGGGGTATATCTCAGATTGTCTTCAATTGAAGCGTTATTGTGGCCCATTATGATTCTGGGGTACAAGGGTAGGATCGTCTTGACAGAAAATCTCCGATGGAGACCAGCGGGAGGAGAGTTAATGTTCAGCAAAATTTGTCTCTTGGCAGGAACGTTGTGCGTGAGTTCTTACGCACTAGCTGTAACACCGTCAATAGGGAGCGTAACCGCACGGGGCGAAACCAAAATCGACAATCAAGTGGTAGCGGGGAGCGGCACTGTATTCGATGGAGCCGTGGTCGAAACTGGGCAAAGCGTCGCCTCTGCCGCGGATTTGCGGCTCGCCAACAACGTGGAGATAACCCTCCTGCGGGATTCGCGCGGAACCCTCTACCGTGATCGCTTTATCCTTCAGCGCGGAAAGGCCCAGCTCGGATCGACAAGTTCGTTCCGCGTTCAAGCCAATGGCGTGGTAGTCGTTGAGGCGGAGGCGCACTCCGGCGGAATCGTATCCATCGATCCTTCGGACTCGGTTACCGTCGAAGCGAAAGATGGAACTCTCGAAATTCGAAACGCCGTAGGAGCCAGTGTCGCTCTGGTGCGTCCGGGACATCCTCTGACGTTCAGCTCTCTGACTGACAAGTCGCCTTCCGACTTCTCAGCGGCGGGCACGGTAAGTTCAGAAAATGGGCGCTACTATTTGAACTCGACGGATACAGGCTTGAAATATGAAGTGATCGGCGACAATCTACAGAACTTCGCCGGGACTTCGGTTGTCGCATCAGGTGTTCTGGAAGCGGCCACACCAGCTGGCGGGGTCGCGGGGCTCCTTCAGGCCAGCAGTATCCGCTCACCCAGCGCGTACTCTCTCCCAGGACAATCGAACCAGTCTCGTGCGCTGATCAGGGGCTTCGCAGTATCGGCGGGAGTATCCGCCGCCACGGTAAACAAGTGCCCCCCTGATCCACTTGTGGACTGCTGCCCCGGCGTTCCATTCCCGAAGTGCTGCACTCCGTTTTCGGCTAGTCAATGCAGTCACAGTAATTAGGCCGATTTCACCTCTCAATTCGAACTTCAACCTGCCAGCCCTTGTTTACGTGGCCTCCACGCAAAGCATCTGCTGGCAGTCTTTCTTCGCGCTCCTGCGCTTCCTGAATCGTCGAGGGGACAATAAACAAGGATCAACGGACCCAGGTGTTCCGGAGGGCGTCAACTTACTCTCAGCGGCTTGAGCGGATTATAAAGTCGATGTGAAAAGACTTGTCGAAAGATCAACAAATGTGAGCACTGATGTTAATCTCGCTGCAAGGTCGCCCAGGATGCCAAATCAAGGCCAATACTTCGCTCTCCTTATGCGGGCAGTCGTCGTGTGCGCCTGCCTGCTGGGGATTTGGGAATCGTGGAAAGTTGCGCGCGCGGACACAGTGCTCTCGCAGGTCACCGCAGATTCGATTCGAGCTTCCATTCGTCTTGAACCGGACTGCTGGCGGTGCTATGTTCAACTCGCCCGTCTCGATGACTCCTCCGCTGAGGAGCTCCTTCAAACTTCTCTGCGGCTGAATCCATACAACAGTGAAGCAGCCATCGACCTTGGACTCCGATATGAGTCAGACGGACAATTCCATCGAGCAGAGAACATTCTCCTTCAAGCTTTCGAGGTGGACCGCACATACGTTCCTCGCTGGAGCCTTGCCAACTTCTATCTCCGCCGAGATAACTTCCCTGCCTTCTGGATGTGGATTCGTAGAGCCACAGAAATGCCTGCTGACGACATTGGGGCTCTATTTGAGCTCTGCTGGCGAGTGTCGCAAGATCCGAAAGTAATTGAAGCGAATATCGCGGAAGATAATCCGAATGTGAGTCGCCAGTATATCGTTTTTCTGATCAGTAAAGATCAGCCGATGGCTGCGGTCAATCCAGCTCTCAGCCTGCTCCGGACCGGTTCGCGGGAGGGTGATCAATCGTTGCTCTTCACTCTTCTCGACAAGTTGATCCACGCCAACGATCACATAGATGCAACTAATCTATGGGACACACTCATCCACCAGCGTTGGATCGTCGCCGACACATCGTTCCCCAACAATTCTCAATTCTCGCGTGATCCATTGCCTGTCGATTTTGATTGGGGGTTTCCAGAGGGTAGTGGCCTTCATTCCTGGCCTGGGTCTTCCGGTCTGGAATCTGAATTCACTGGAGACGAGCCTGAAGATTGCGTGATCGCCGAACAAACCATCTCCCTGCCTCCGGGTAACTACAGACTGGAATCTTCCTACCGCACACGAAACATCGCTCCAGAAACGGGAATCCGATGGCAGATTCTCGAAGTCACATCAGACAAGATCCTTGCGAGCTCCGCGTCTCTTTCCAGTGATACGCCAACTCGTGCGTTTCTACCCATTGTCGTCAAGCCGGACGAGCAGCTGTTGCGGCTCCGGCTCGCTTACCATCGAAATCTCGGCACTCCCCGAATCTCAGGAACATTGGTGGTAACATCAGTCAAAATCGACCCAGGATTTTCGTCATGAATTGTCCTCTTTGCAGCAGCTCAAACATTCGACGCTCCAGCAGTTCAGATTGGATGGACGTTCTGCCGAAACTGCGGGGGCGAGAGGCATTCAGGTGCCGGAAGTGCCGGCACCGCTTTTTCGCAACCCCATCGGGACACACAGCCGCGAACGATTCTGATCGACCTCGACGCAAAATCCAGCGCGATCAGCTCAGCAAGTTAAGGACAAAGAGACGTCTTTTTCGCAGAGCGATCGCTTTCGGAGTCATCGTTGTGACATTCTCGCTGTTTGGGCTGTTCCTCCACTACATCACAGCGGATCATGTTCCTAAGGAAGGCGCACAAGACATGGGTTCACCCAACGAGTGACTCCCGTACGATATCCACCTGCCTTTATCGGGCTTAATGTAACTCTCCGGACCGATGAGTAGTCAGACAAGGAAAGACGTCGATTCCCTTCCCCAGCATTGCTGTGCTATCGCAGGAAAGCAATGTTGATCCCGAATTGAGTGCAGTTGAAGAGCAATTACTCTCTGACGCGTATGGGGCCGCCGGTCGCGTCGTCGCGCTCCGGGGCCAGCAGCTCTTCCCGATCAGATTTCCGTGTCATATACAGCACCGCGAGAACCGCAAACATCCATCCCGACACCGCCGGGCGCGGAAATGGGTAATCCACGCAGGCATGCAGCATAACAGCCACCAGGCCGAGCCCCCATGGATGTCGAAATGCCAATGGAATCGCAGTGACAAATGGAATCAGCACCAGCATTAGAAATGGCAATCCTCCGTCCGCCGCAAACTCTGCCCAATCGTTATGCACGTGGTTCGCGTAGAACGGGTAGAAATCCTTGATTGAGTATCTCTGGTAAACCTGCTCAAATGTCCCCAAGCCATACCCGGTCAACGGGTGGTGTTTCGCCATTTCGACAGCGCCCAGGAAATATTCACGGCGAATCACAAATGGGTCTTCCTCGCTGAATCGGTCCAGAGTGTGCTTCCAACCGACCGCAAATGTGAATGCAACCGCGATAAGCGGCACAATTAAAACGGCCACAACTTCTGACCGAAATGCGAGCCGCCCTGCAGAGCGACGTAGTCTCACCACCCCTATCGCAAGTATCGTTATCAGCTCTCCCGTGCAAAGTACAAAACCAGCGCGTGAAGCCCCACCGACCGCTGACGCGTAGAGAACGCCTCCGGCAAGCGCATACCACCATGCTCGCCGGCGTTCGCGAACTGCGCCCCAAACAGCGATGGGTAGAGCGACTTCTACAAACTGCACGTAGTTGTTCTTATTTTGAAATGTCGCGTAGATATCCGAGAAGTTTGTCGGGATGATCCAGAGGATGCGACCGGCGGAAGTATTGAGCTGCATGAGACACAAGACCGCCATTCCCGTTGCAAAGCAGAGAATTGCGTTCAGCAGCCGCTCTTGGGCGCTCCTGGTACGAGTCAGAGTTTGGCTTAGATAAAAGACTCCAGACAGTGCCCCCCAGCGTAGCACTTCGACGCGAGTGTCAAAGTTGGACGTGGTGGTGTGTAAAGCGATCTGAACTAATCCCCATAGCGGTATCAGGTATACGAGCAGCGGAATGATTCCGCCTGCGATGTCCTCATTTTTCCGGCGGCTGCTATTGCTCACTTGAACAATGACCAAAGAATAAATTCCAATTTGGAAGCATTGTAGCGGCCATGCTTCTCTGACCCATACGGTGATCGTTATAAAACAGAGCAGCACAAAGAGAAGAACCCCCACCGACGCAGAGATGGTCCTCGACACCGAACCTGGCGTGCCGATTCTTCCGGATTTGAGGAGTATTTCTTCGGTAGGCAACGGGCTTATTGTATGCTTGCCTGATCTCTTCCAAGCAATTTAATTTCCTGGGATTTAGTTGCGCGTGAGAACGCCAGACCTTGCAAGAATCTCCGCTTCATCTCGCTTGGAGAGTTGGAGAGAAAGAGCCGAGTATGCGTCCCAGGCAACGAGTGCAAGCACGAATTGTTGACAGGTTCTTAATCGACCTGTAACGTCCACAGTTCACTCTTGCTGAATGAGTTCGGCTCCGTCTAGCCCTGAGAATTAACTTGGAAGATCGAATACAAATCTTGCACAGTGTGCCGCATAAGGAGAGGTTACGGTGAAGAGAATATATGCAGGAGTTCCGGTGGCGATGTTCCTGCTGACGACAGCCGCACTTGCTCATGCTCAGGGCGGGGGGTGCGTAGACTCACCAGAGAATCCAACCGCAATTTTCGGGCTCATTGCGGCGGCCGCTTCGTTTGGTATCATGCGCTTTCGCAGAAGCTCCGGTTCCCGAGATAAATAAGATTCTCTGGCTTCGCTGGAAAGATACAACGACATCTGTGAGACGGTGTCGAATCCGCTAGATATCCAACCATCATATTATGACCTTTGAATCTACCATGCCACAAATTCAAGAGATTTTTATTCTCGACAATTTTAATCGGCAATCATGAAGCTCATGGCTCTGTATGCTAATTTGTATGCACCATGCGTCACCGAATAAGCCTCATTTCCTTATTGCCGTTGGGACTAGTGAGTTTTGGCCAATCATATTGTGATGTGGTGTCCTGTGAGATTCCTCGAGCGGTTCCTAGTAGACTTCTCAGCGCTAAAATCGAACCGGTCAAAATGATCAGCTCCACCAATCCGGCGTTGACTCCACCACCTGATGCTACAGTGATGAATCCCGGTAAGGTTCAGATTGACCGTGAAGTTGAGTCAGCGCTTGTTGTCAAAAACGTAGCTCCATCGTATCCCGACGATCGCGTTAAGATTGCCCATGATCAGGGCAAAGTGATTTTGCGGACATCAATCGGAACCGAGGGCCGGGTTCAGGATGTTCGTCTTGTCTCGGCGCACACACCCTCACTGGCATTGGCTGCGTTCCTTTCGGTCTCCCAGTGGAAACTCAAGCCATACCGCATCGAAGACAAGTCGGTCATGGCGAAAACGACAGTTGAAGTCGATTTCCTAACAAAGGAAGAAGCTGCCTTAAAAACCTCCGATTCCCCGTCGGATAATTGAGCGTAGCCGAGTTTCGATTGTAATTCTGGACTTGGGTTTCAGGATCGGGACATATTGTCTGCTCCCTGATGGCCAATCACTTCTGGTTGCTCTTGGCGGTAGGAAGCTCGACATTTTTTGTCGCCAAACCGGAACGATCCAACGCTAAACCAATTGACCTTTGGCGAACGAGATCGCGCAACAATTCTGAAGACACCGAGTGATGTTGAGGCTAGGCCGAGAGATCGTCAGGCTGAACGGTTGAGTTGAAATGCGGAATGGCTATTGTGTTTTGAAATGCTGACAACATTTGGGCCATCGACGGCCTTCGACTTTCGGTTGAATTAACAATTACTTTTGGATGACACATTGCCCTGTAAACTGCTAGAGAATATCTTGGCGACTTGTGGTCAGGTATCATCGGGTGGTTTTATCGCGCAGAGTTTGAACTTATTTCGGGAACTATTCTGACTCACGCGATGGAAAATGTCGGTGCCGCGAAGAGTAACGGATACGAAGGGTCTGGGCGCATTACCATATGCGAGAAGCGCAGACTCAATGCTATGGAACGGGAAATGAATCGCTGGCCGTTGCAGAGCGTTCCAGGCAGTTGCGGACAGCGAAATGAATCACACTGATGGAGGTCGTTTGTCGTTACCGGTTGGCACAAGCGATTCTCCGACGGCGAAATTCCCTGAACCGTACGCAAATCGTAGCGGCGCATGGAGCATCTTCCTGGGGTCCGTATGGAGGCTGGCACGGCAAAAATACTATTGGTCGCCCGTGCGGTTTTTCCGCATCGTTTGGACCATGGCCCGAAATATTCCGACGCAGATAAGAGTACTTCGCACCTTATCCAGGCCTGCCTACCGTCAGCTGATGAAAGTCAATCCACGATTCCCTCTAAAATATTCAGGATTGGATTACCTAGCGCGCGGGTTGACCGTAGAGCAGCAGGCGGAGTGCTTTATCCACCACTACCGCCGCTTGTCCGATGCACTCCCTGAAGCCATGCTCGTACAGATTCTGCTTGAAGATTTTCTGCTGGATGAAATCCGCGAAGGCGATGACTGCTTTTCCGTGACTATCGGGCTTTCTCGACCCTGGGATGACGAAGGAGAACTCTCACTCAATTTCGAAGTAAACGGAAGAGTGGTCTTTATCTTGTCATTCACGATCATTCCCGGCTGGGTTGTGCAATCGGAGGCCCGGGAAGTCATCCTGGTCTCGCGGCTTCAGGGCGTGAAAGGTTCTTACGACGAGATTCAACGGGCGACCAAATCCATGTGTGACGTTGCGCCGCCTGCGCTTTTGTTTGCTGCGCTCTGTGGCGTCGCCGAGGCATTTGGAATTGAAGCAATGGCGGGGATCACTGCGGCCATCAAGCCCGAATTCCATTTCTACGAAGGGGAGGCAGCACATATTCAGCAGGCTTACGACAGTTTCTTTACTGAGTTGGGCGCAGCGAAGGGACCCGCCAACTTCTATCTTGGGTCAATCCCTCCACAAGAGAAGCCGATCACCTCTATCAAGCAAGGGCACAAGATCCGTACTAGGAAGAAGAGAGCCTTCAAGCGACAAATTACGCGCCGCGTTTACTTACTTCTCAGTGAAGCCAAGGAACCTCAATCGAGTGGAAGTGCATAGCCAATAAAGAATGGTGACCCCGGCCTGATTCGAACAGGCGACCTACAGTTTAGGAAACTGCTGCTCTATCCACCTGAGCTACGGGGCCACTGCTAGAGTC
>JBAWCO010000419.1:0-11104 GCA_049590315.1 Occallatibacter sp.
TCTGGCCTGGCGCTATTAGGTGAGGGTCGACCGATCCTTCCGCGCAAGAAATATATTTCCCGGTCCTTGGCCCGCATCAGTGATGAGATGGCGGACAACATTGAAACGCGCGCAATGCCGTTTCCGAAGCTCCGTCAGGGCTGGGTCTATGTGTTTCCCATCGCGGTGCTGGCGCTCCCACTCGACGCGCTTCATCATGCGGGACCAGGTGGTTTCGATCCGATTCTGCACAGCCTTGAGAATCATGCTTTCAATGAGGTGCTGCACGCCCTGCTTGCGTTGGCGCTCTACATACTTCTGTTCGAATGCGCGCAGTTGGTGAACACCTGGCTCTCTCTCAAACGGTTGTTGTTGGCCTTGAACCGCACACCTTTGCGCCGCACCTTCGCTGCGCTGCAGGGCCTTTCCATGCGCTCGCTTTGGAGCATGACCGGAACATCTTCGCGAGCCCGATTCACGATCTATTCGCACCAGCTGGAATCGCTTCTTCATCTTAGAAATGTCCTTCGCTCCCCTGCTTCAAACGGCTGCGGAGGCGAACTGATCCGCGCATCGATTGATGACGCGTGCATACGGGGCAGAAAGTTCGTGGAGGCGCGCAGCAAGGCAGCCGACCTGGCGATGATCAACGATCGACAAGGCCGGAACATCCGTGAGGTGTTTTGCCAATGCACGGAGCACATCCTGACTGATTTGATCTATCCCGAATGGCAGAAAGAAATATGCAGCATGGATCTGGTGGAGGGTGGCGGAAAGCCGGGTTCGGATGAGGTTTTGCCTGTGTCGAAGATTGAGGCTATCTGTCACGCCGAAGAATTTGTCTGCCTGATCTATGTGGGCTATTTGCAGAACCTGCTCGCTCGCATGCGGACTATGGTGCTTTCAATCGCTGGAGTCCTCGCGGGATTTGCATTTTCTCTTGCGTTCTATCCGTATGTTCCTCGGCCCACGCTCGCCATCGCTTTGCTGATGCTGCTGGGGGTTCTTGGATCTGCGGTGGCGCTGGTGTATGCAGGTCTTGAGCGCGACGCCACTCTCAGCCGCATCACCAACACTGAGCCCGGAAAGCTCGGAGTGGGCTTCTGGCTTCGCTACGGCAGCTTTATCGGGGTGCCGATTCTGGGAATGCTCGTTGCCCAGTTCCCTGCCATTACGGACTTTGTAACCTCGTGGGTTGAACCTGGCCTCAACGCGGCAAAGTAATCCGCGTTCGGCCGGAATTCCATTCGTATTGTAAACGCATGAGCATGCGCAGCCCCTCTACATCTGCTCTTGAGTGGGGGCTTATCGCCAGCGAAATATGCGCAGCGAGACCACAAACGGCACAACGAACCATGCCATCAATATCGCCACCGGAATGATCTCCTGCCCCAGGTTCATCCCTTGCAGCATATTCGCGCGCAACGCATCGATAGCCGCTGTCAGCGGCAGCGCCCGCACCATAGGCTGAACCATCGCCGGGAATCGTGAAGCGGAAAAGAATACGCCCGACAAGATCCACATGGGCAGCATCACCAGGTTCATCAGCCCTGAGACAGCCTCCATAGTCTTGGCCCGCGAAGCTACCAGCAGCCCAAGTCCGGAAAACGCCAGCGAAGTCAGCAGACACAGAAATGCAAGTTCAATTAAAGAACCTCGAAACGGCACGCCGAAAACGAGCCTTGCAAATCCCAGGAACGCAGCAACCTCAATGATGAGCATGGCCAGCCTCGACAACATGAACGACGCAAGGTACTGCCAGCGCGGCATGGGTGAAGCCACCAGCCTCTTAAGCAGCTTCTTCTGCCGCGCCTCCACGATTGAGAAGCCCAGCCCCCACATCGCCGACCCCATCAGGTTCATGCCCAGCAGCCCCGGCACTACAAAATCGATATACCTCGCTCCTGTCTCGTGCACCAATTCGTTATCGGCATGCACCGCATCATGGCGCCCCGCCGCTATTTGAATTGCACGATCCGCCAGCAAACGAGCAGTCCGCGCATCGGGATTGGTGTCATCGTACTTATATGCCACTCCGTCCGGCCTCTGAATCGCCAGCAGCAGAATGTTTCCCGTAGCCAGCGCGTGCGTGCCTGCCGGTTCGTCCATCGTCGCCGCGGTCAAGCCCTTGTCCGCCGCCAGAGCCTGGGTCAACTGCGGAGTCGTGGCGCCCACCTGCAGCACATCCGCAGGCCGATTACGGAAGGCGATTCCCAACCCTATTGCCAACAGGATCGGAAAAATGAAGATCCAGAAAATTGCCTCCGGCTCGCGCAGAAACAGCCGGAATCGCACCATCGTCAACTGATAAAGGCTGCTCAGTTCCAGCTCACTCATCGCGTAAATTCCTTCCTGTCAGCCGCACAAACACGTCTTCCAGAGTCGCAGAATGCGTGCGGAACTCACTCAGATGCAGCCCATGTTCCGTCAGGGCAGTAAAGATTCGCGGCACCACTGTATGCGGCTCGCTCACTGCCAATTGATGCAGCCCAGCATCCACGCGATGCGATTGCACACCCGGAATTGCCGTCAACATTGCCGGATCAACGGCGCTCTGTTCCGTCCCGTGACCTACCACGGCAAATTCAACAATGTCTTCCCCGCCCACTGAAGCAATCAGCTCGTTCGGCGTCCCCAGTGCAATCACTTTGCCGTGATCCATAATCGCCACTCGGTCGCATAGCCTCTCCGCCTCGTCCATATAATGGGTGGTCAAAATGATGGTGCGGCCCGCATGCTTGAGGTCGTCCACCAAGTCCCAAAGGTGCCGACGTGCCTGCGGGTCGAGACCCGTGGTCGGCTCATCCAGAAAGAGCAGTTCGGGATCGCCCACCAGCGCCGTGGCCATCGCGAGCCTCTGCTTTTGTCCTCCGGAGAGCCCGCCGACACGCGATTTGCGCTTCTCTTCCAATTGCGCTGTCTTGATTGATTCATCCACCGAAATTCCGCGCTTAAAGAAGCTGCGGAACAAACGCAGCGTCTCTTCGACCGTCAGTTTTTCTGGGAACTGCGTCTCCTGCAGTTGAATCCCAATCCGCTGGCGCAGAACTTCGGCGGCGGTCTGCCATTTCAAGCCGAGCACTTCCACGGTACCTTCGTCAGGCGCTGTCAGACCCTCGCAAATCTCAATGGTCGTTGTTTTGCCCGCGCCATTCGGGCCCAGCAGCCCTAAGCACTCGCCACGCGCCACCTCCAGATCCAGCCCGTCCACAGCCTTCACATCGGCGAACGCCTTCTTCACGCCGCGCAACAACAGCGATGGGCCATTCCCAGACCCAAGAGCCCCCATGCCTGTCCTGCCATTTTCTCTCTCATTCATCATCGCCAACGATTATCGCATTTTCTCTTTTGAAGACTTGTGACATTGCGGGTTCAAGCACCAGTCAACTCTTCAATGCTCCAAATATCCGCAAAAATCACCTACTCTCACACTATGATTTACCATTCTTGGTTGCCGAGCTGCTCCCACCTCAAGGCCATCTCTGCAAGAGGACTCCGCCTGTGCAAATCTATATCCGACTAAGCATCTGTCAGGTTCTGCTCTCGTTACTTGCCGGTATTCCCGCTCAAACGCAATCTGTTCCCTCGGCCTACCATACCGTGGATCCCTTCATTGGCACGGCCGGAGGAGGCAACACATTTCCTGGTGCGTCGTTGCCGTTTGGCATGGTGCAATGGAGCCCTGACACGAATCGCGACGCATGGTATGCATACAACGACAAGCTGATCAGGGGATTCGGTCTTACACACATCAGCGGCGCGGGCTGCGGTCTCTATGGAGACTTTGCCGTCCTGCCCACGACTGGCTCGCTGACATCAAGTCCCGGTACGAATTTCGATCCCTACGCCGTCGCCTTTGACCACTCCAAAGAAGAGGCCCATCCCGGCTACTACGCAATCACGCTGGGTAATGGCACACGCGTCGAAATCACCGTCACCGAACGTGCCGGCATTGCGCGGTTCCTTTTTCCCGAAGGCACAAGCGCACGTCTGTTGGTAAACGCCGGATCGAGCGCCAACACCGGGTTCGACAACCCGCAGCGGCCCGACCGCGATGCCTATACCAATCGCATCGAACTCAACAACGCCGACTCGTATAGCGGTTCAGTCACGGCCGGTGGTTTCTGCGGAACTGCATCCTACTACAAACTCTACGTCGCGGGCCGCTTCAACAAACCATACAAAGCCTCCGCACTCTGGCAAGACGATTCGATCCTCGGCGACTCCCATACAGCACACGGCAAACACACCGGCGCATGGCTCGACTTCGGCAATGAGCGCGAAGTCGACCTCAAAGTCGGCATCTCCTTTGTGAGCGAAGCCGGAGCGCTCGGCAATCTCACGCAGGAAATTCCCGGCTGGAACTTCGACGTGGTCCATGCATACGCGCGCGGCTTCTGGTCCGGACTTCTCGACCGCACCACGGTTGAAGGTGGAACACCCGACCAGCGCAAAATCTTTTATACCGGCCTCTATCATTCCTTCCTCTCTCCCAATCTCTTCAGTGATCGCGACGGCCAGTACATCGGCTTCGACAACAAAGTTCACTCCCTCGACGGCACAAAGCAAAACGCTCAATACGCCAACTTCTCTGACTGGGATATTTATCGCAACACCGTGCAGTTGCAAGCCCTCTTCGATCCCGAGCGCGAAAGCGACATCGCGCAGTCGCTGGTCAATGACGCGGAACAGAGTGGCTGGCTTCCGCGCTGGCCAGCCGCGAACGACGTCACCTATGTGATGGGTGGGGATTCTCCCGCTCCGGTGCTGGCATCTATCTATGCCTTCGGAGCGCACAGCTTCGATGCCGCAACCGCTCTGAAGCAGATGGTGAAAGCTGGAACCCAGCCCGGTGTCGGCCCGCACAATTCGTCGGAACGTCCTTTCCTCGCGGACTATCTCAAACTCGGCTACATTCCGATCGACAAAGACAACACCGCAGCCTCGCGCACTTTGGAATACGCGAGCGATGATTTTGCCGTCGCGCAGCTCGCTCGGAATCTCGGCGACCATGCCAACTATCGTCTCTTCCTCAAGCAGTCAGAAAACTGGAGAAACCTCTTCGATCCGTCAACCGGTTGGATTCGACCACGCCAGAGCAATGGAACCTGGCTCCCCGGATTCGATGCCGAGCGCTCACTTCCCAAGACCACAGTCAGTTGGGATAGCAAGGACCAACTGGGCTTTGAAGAAGGCAATACCTATCAGTACAGTTTCATGATTCCGTTCGACTACCCGACTCTCTTCGCGGCCATCGGCGGAGATGACAAGGTCATTCCGCGTCTTGACAAGTTCTTCCTCAAGCTTCGCTGCTGGGGCGAGCCCTGTTACAACATCGAAAACGAGCCGGATTTCGTGGTTCCCTACGCCTATGCCTCCGTCGGTCAGCCATGGAAGACGCAGGAAGTGGTCACGCGCATCGCCCACGACACCTTCAAGCCAACGCCCGATGGCATCCCAGGCAACGACGATCTGGGCGCGACTTCCGGCGTCTATGTATGGAATGCGCTCGGCTTCTATCCCGCCGTGCCCGGCGTTGGCGGTCTTGCGCTCGGCACGCCCATGTTCGACAAGGTAATGCTTCGGCTCGGCGGCGGCAGAACGCTTGTCGTGAGCCGCAAGGGACCCGGCATCTACGTTCAGAATGTTCTGCTCGACGACAAACCGTATTCCAGCTTATGGTTGCCTCTTGAGAAACTGCAACCCGGCACAACCCAGCTTCAATTCGTCATGAGCACTCAACCCAACAAAACCCGCGGCAGCGCGCAGGAGGACCGTCCACCGTCCTTCCGCTAAATCACCGGCCTTGTACCCCATCCTGTCATCCTGAGCGAGCGCAGCGAGTCGAAGGACCTGCTTTTTGCGCCGCGGAACGGATGGGACATCACGGGGTTCCCCATGGGCGATCTTCCGGGTAAACTATATATATGGCGGAGATCCAGCGTAGAAAAACCCCCACGGTCAAAATCGGTAACGTTCGCGTCGGCTGGGAAGTCCCTGTCGTCGTTCAGTCCATGACCAACACCGACACGGCCGACATCCCCGGCACCATTGAGCAGGTCGCAGCCCTGGCCCTTGCCGGCTCTGAGATTGTTCGCGTCACGGTCAACAACGAGGAAGCTGCCGCCGCCGTCCCCCATATTGTAGAGGGCCTCGACAAGCGCGGCCTCCGCGTTCCCATCGTCGGCGACTTCCACTACAACGGCCATCTGCTGCTCAAGAAGTTCCCCGCCACTGCGCGCGCCCTGGCCAAGTACCGCATCAATCCAGGCAACGCGTCCATCGGCAAGAAGGACAACGACAACTTCCAGGTCATGGTTGAGTGCGCGGTCGAGAATCAAAAGCCTGTCCGCATCGGCGTCAACTGGGGCTCTCTCGATCAAGCTCTGCTCACTCGCATGATGGACGCGAACTCGAAGCTCGCGAATCCTCTGCCCGCTCGCGATGTGATGATGGAAGCCATGGTCGTCAGCGCGCTCGAATCCGCCAAGGCCGCGGAGCACTACGGCCTCCGCCGCGACCAGATCATTCTCTCCGCCAAGGTCTCCGGCGTTCGCGACCTCATCGACGTCTACACATCGCTCGCTTCCCGTTGCGACTACGCGCTGCACATCGGCCTCACCGAAGCAGGCATGGGCGCCAAGGGACTGATCGCCTCCACCGCTGGACTGGCTCCGTTGCTTCTCGCCGGCATCGGCGACACCATCCGCGTCAGCCTCACTCCGAAGCCCAACGGCGACCGCACCGAAGAAGTACAAGCCGCGCAGCAGATTCTGCAGTCGCTCTCCATCCGCAGTTTCATGCCGCAAGTGACTAGCTGCCCCGGTTGCGGACGCACCACCAGCACTTACTTCCAAGAGTTAGCCGAGCAGATACAGAGTTATCTCCGCATGTCCATGCCTGAGTGGCGCAAGCAATACCCCGGCGTTGAAGAACTGAAGCTTGCCGTCATGGGCTGCGTCGTCAACGGCCCCGGCGAATCGAAGCACGCCAACCTCGGCATAAGTCTGCCTGGAACCTTTGAAGAGCCGAAAGCTCCGGTTTACGTGGACGGCAAGCTCTTGAAGACGCTGCACGGCGACACCATCGTTGCCGAGTTTAAGCAGATCCTCGACCACTACGTTCAGACCCACTACGGTCAAGGTGCAAAGAGTGAAGAGTTGGTCGGTGCGCGGTAGTCCTTCCGCCAGAGTTCATCCCGCAAACTCGCTTCCTATGAAGCTGACAACTTGTTGCGCCCTGTTGCTCGCAATCTTCTGCGCTCCTCTAATCGCACAGAAACCGCCCGTCTATGAGATGAACCGGATGAAGGAATTTCAGAAGCAGTTGGTGCATGACAATATTTATAGTTGGATTTCAACTGACTTCGCGGCTGGCCTGCTTCTGCAAAAATCTGAGCCCGTTATGAAAAAGTCGCCCGCGGATTCTCATCGCATGGGTACTGTTGTCGTCGCCTTTGAGATTGGCAAGGATGGCGAAGTGAAACATCCGACCGTGATGTCGGGGCCCAAAGAACTGCATAAGCCCGTCCTCGAGGCCGTTCGTCAGTATAAGTACAAGCCTTATCTAGTCAACGGGACACCGTCTGCTGTTGCGACCAGCGTCTCCGTCACCGTGTCGAACTACTGACGGTCAGCGCTTCCCACATTCATCGAATAGGCTAAAATCGCAACCAATGAAAGCCGTCGCATGTTTCGTCCTTCTTTCAGCGTCTCTCGCCTCCCGAATGCCTGCACAGACGAAGCCGAGCTCTAACACAGTCCCTGCGGGCATCAAGGTACGTGTTTCGTCCCATGTCGCAGAGAAGTTACTCCTCCACAAAGTCGAGGTTTCCTATCCGCCCAGAGCCGGATCTCGCGTGACAGGCACAGTTGTTGTGGGCTTTGAAATAGATGAGAAAGGGAACGTTCTTTTTCCTAATGTGATTTCCGGCCCAGTGTGGCCCCGCGAGCCGATTCTCGATGCTGTTCGACAGTACAAATACAAGCCCTATCTCCTGAACGGCAAGCCAGTCGAAGTAGAAACAACCGCCTCAGTTCCCGTCATACTTGGCCCCAGTTGACGGTTGGCTGCCGCTCAATAGCTCCTCGCAACCTTACTTTTTCGTCTGCTCCGTTCGCTGCTTTTCCTCACCACCGCAGCGGGAATCAGCGTGATGGCGCGCCCAACCAGGAACGGCTCGATAAACGTGATTACTTGAGCGAATCAAGGAAGCAGACCGAGTTCCTTGCCGAGTTGCACCGCCTGTGTGCGTCGCCTGGCGCCCAGTTTGTCGAAGACGCGGCTGGAATGGGTCTTCACTGTATTCTCGCTGACAAAAAGCTTCCCGGCGATCTCGCGATTGCTCATGCCTTGGGCGATGAGTCCAAGCACCTCGAGTTCGCGGCGCGTGATGCCCAGATCCTCGCGCTTTTTCTCGTTCGAATTGAACAAGACGACAGGGATGGCCTGGGCTGACGGGGCCTCGGGCTGGGCTTGATCTAAGTGGGCCGGAACGGGCACCTTCGGCTCCGAGTCCTTCGGCCGCGGTCCGGTCAGTCTGACACCGAGCCAGATGCCAAGAATGGCAAAGATCGCAGCAATCAGTCCCCCGTAGATCTCGAACGAGTGCTCAATCACCAGGAACCGATACTCAGACCACCTGAGCACGGTAACCAGGATTCCGCCGACAATTCCGAAGGTGAGAGCGTGCCGTTTCATAGGGTGTGGGAACGAATTCAGAATAGGGTTGTAGACCGTTGGCGCACCTTTCGCCCTACCCCTACCCTAACAATAACGCTGGGGGCTCGCTCGTTGAATCGATTTCTAGTTCTGGTCGGGAGTCAACGGACCCATCCGTTCTCTCTGTTCGAGATATAAGCAAATGGGGCAGGCGCCAAAGCGCCTGCCCCATCCATCTTGCAACTGGAACGGCCAACTCAGAATGTGAAGCGTGCCCCAAACTCACCCCACAACGATCTGGGGATGGTTGTGGCGCTGGGGTTGATGAATCCCGAGGGATGACCGAAGCCAGTCCCCAGCGTCAGGCGCCGCAGCGCGGTTAAGTTTAGAAACTCAGCCGGAAACCGAACTCGCCGATCAGCGAGCGCGGAGTGATAGAGCTCGACGGGTTGAGCCAGCCTACCGGCTGCTTGTAGTTGTTGGCGCTGATGTTTTTGCCGAAGTCGTTGCCGTAGTTGGCGCGGTTGGTTAGGTCAAAGGCCTGGGCGATCAACTGCAGGTTGAGACCTTCCCATTTGATCTTGATGTTCTTGGCCAGACGGGCGTCCAGGTTGAACGTTGGATCGCCGCGCAGAGCATCAAACTTTGCCGTGGTCAGAGTGCCCGCAAAGTAGGCCTGGCGCAACTGAGCTTTGGTCATCCCCGAGGTCAGAGAATAGGTGTAGTTGTTTTGGTCGCCCACCGGCACCAGCACACCATAATTAGCCGAGCCGTTGCCGAAACCTAAGTTGTCGACCGGAGAGGTGATGTCATACGGGCGAGCCGAGCCGTACTGGAGGATGGGGGCGAAATCGAAGCCCAAGGGCAGCTTGACCAGACCGCTGAAGGTGATGTGGTGGCGCTCGTCGTTCGGGTTCGGACCCCAGTCTTGCGGGTTGAGCTGCTTCAAGGGATCCTTGGGGTAGCTGTGGTAAGGATTCTCAGCGTAGCCGTATGCCCAGGCAAGCGTGTAGCTGGCATTGACACTGAATCGATGCGAGAGGCGCTTCTTGTAGGCGAAGCTCAGACCGTCGTAGCGCGAACGGCCGATCGAGCTCTCATCGCGTACAGAACCGAGTACAGGAACACCGGCAGCCGCAAAGGCCGCTGTCAGCGGACGGTAGCTTTGGGTGTAGTCGGTGACGCCGTTTGTGACAAGGGGCAGTTTGGGATTGATCAGGCGGGTCTTGTTCTCGTGGAGGCCGAGGACGTGGACGTAGTCCACTTCCAGCGAGGAGGCGTCGTTGATCGAATGCGCCCAGCCGAAGTTGAACTCTTCGGTAACCGGGTTCTTGTAATTGGGGTCGATGTAGAAGCCGGTCGAGCCCGGCTCCAGAACCTTGGAGGGAGCGGGCAGGTTAGCCAGCACCTTGTTGATGTTGGCGATGGAGTACGTGAAATTGTCCACGGTCGTGTTGACGCCCGGCAGCACTTGGCCATCGCCGAGGTCGTACTCATAGGCCTGGTAGATAAAGGGGTTGTGCTGCTGCTCCATGAAGATGGGGATGTTCTGGAAGATGTCACCGTAGTACAGGCCAAAACCGCCGCGGAGCACATCCTTGCCCTTGCCGAATAAATCGTAAGCAAAGCCCACGCGAGGGCTCAAGTCCAACGCATCGTCAGAAGCGATTTTGCTGACGAAGGGTAGCAGGCTCGTGTTAAAGGCCGAAGCCGCCTTCAGTTCCTGGTAGGTGCGGCTGGTGCCGATGGCGTTGGCTTCGACCATGTTGAAGTCGCGGTCATAGCGCAGGCCCAGGTTTAGGGTCAGGCGGCGGGTGGCCTTCCAGTCATCCTGGACGTAAAGACCCAACTGCTTGGTGCCGTCAGGGACGTTGGTGGCGGGGTCGCCGGTGGCAAAGATGATGTCGTTGACCAGCCCCTGGGTGTTTGCCATCTTGGCCGCAACCGCGCCAGGTGTGCTCCCCTCGTCCGATGGATCGATGCTGAAGTCCACCTCGATCGGCGTGTTGAATTCAAAATATCCGCCCAGAGCCTGTTCCCTGATGAAATCGAAACCGACCGACAGGGTGTGTTTGCCCAGCACCTTGCTCAGGTCGTCGCGGTACTGCCACTTCCGCTGGAAACTCTGCTGGGGCACGTTGCCATTGGTGCCGATGGTCTCACCGCTGGCAAAGTTCAGGTTGGGAAGGTTCGATGTGGCAAGAATCTTGTTGTTCCAGTACTGATATCCGGCGGTGAACTGGTTGACCAGGGTCGAGGAGATGCTCGAATCCAAGGCGAAACTGGCCAGTTGCAGTTGGTTGGTGGTGGTATTGCCGCTCGTCAAGTCACCGATGCCCGAGGACTGGTCGTTTTGGGAATTGTTGCCCTGCGATGTGTAGCTGAAAGAGGCCCGGTTAGCCGCGTTGAACTGATAGTCCATACGACCGTTGTAACGGGTGTCGAAGAACGGCGTGGGGATCAC
>JBAWCO010000420.1:0-2170 GCA_049590315.1 Occallatibacter sp.
ACGTATTGAGCTGGGTGAACGCGCTTGCCGGTTGTGGTTTCAAATATGAAGTAAGACAGGAACAACAATCCTAGAAAAAGCAGCACATACTTGAGAGATCGGTTCACCGACTGATATGGGTCGGCCAATTCGACGAAAGACACTCCGAGAGCCGTTGAATTGAGCCCTGTGAATGAGTCGCTGCGGCCTTCGGCTTGAATCCCGCGGGCAATATAAGGTACAGCCCACTCGCCGGAGAAACCCTGCGGAGTGATCGTGCGCTTGACTGGCAAAAAGCCGCCATCAAAGCTGGGATTGGGCCAGTCGCCTTCAATGTTCAGGTGCGTCTCTCTGCCGTAGGAGAGGATGGCGATTCGTTGTGCTCCTGAGAAGCGTAGCGTGGTGCTTACCTGAAACTTGGCATTGGGCTGGGCGAGTTTGGAAGCCGCTACGCCAAACAGGGTCAGTGGTGTTCGCTGGCTCTCGCTACTATTCAATTCAAGGGATAAGCCATCGATGCTATCCGTCGGAACAAATGTGCCCGCTTTCCCGTCGGCTGTGATTGTGCAATCGCCCAATGCCCCGCGCGCATCGGAGACCCCCACGACGAGCTCGGACTGGCTCCAATCGAGTACAGCGCCTGCCGGAGCAGCCAGCGGAACGCCCGTCAGGTCGAACCCCGCGTCGAATCGAAGATCAGCTTGAAAGACGGGGACCTTGAACAGCGACCGACTCCGTTCCTCGGTACGCGTCTTAACTGTTGCCCTGCCAACCGCAGGAAAGACTAGATAAACCCCATGCTCTGGCTTGGTGTTCTTTGTCTGTGCGGGCACAGTGTAAGGAACGGCAAGTGTCGGTCCGAGAAAAGTTTGCTGCCCGCCTACATGACTACTTATCTCTTTAATGACGTCCGCCGCCCGCTGAGCTCTCTCGTCAACCAGCCCTCCAACAAAGAAAGATGGGATAGTCATCACCAAAGCCAGCACGCAAACTACGAAAAGTTTCACGCCCATTGACCGGGAATTGATTCTGGCTGGTAAGCCCGATTGCATCACTGAAAAATCGCTCACTTATGCTCCTCCTTAGTTCACTATTTACTTTGTATTGCAAAGTAAATTTGCAAAAAAAATTTAGGCCCGCGCTGACGTCAGCCCTTGCAGTTGCCGGGATGCAACTCCTTCATCGGCGCCTTTAGCCGCATCACGAACTACCTGCTCAAGCGTCGAGAGATATTCGAGGTAGCGTGCACGGCCCGATGCGGTAATGCGGCAGATCGTTAGCGGGCGGTTGCGGTCGGTCTTTTTGACGATCTCAACCATCTTGCCCTGCTCAAGAACGCGCAGATGCCGATTCAGGTTGCCGTCAGTCAGCGCGCAAAGCTGCTTTAGATCGCCAAACGCCAGCCCCTTCGGATTCGTAATCAGAGATGTCAGCACGCTCAATCGCGCACGCTCATGAATCACGCGATCCAGGCCTTCATATGCAAACCGCCCCTCGCTGCCTGGAGCCTTATTCTTCATCTCCGCCCTCCTTCGATCTGAAGAACAGAATCCCCGCCAACAGCATCTGCCCCACACCATACGGAACCCCCATGGTCCACGGAGAGAGCGCCCGGCTGTCCGCTATCGCAATGCAGGTTAGCCCCGTCAGCAAGTACCACACACCCACAGCGGCCACTGCACGCGGCAAAAAGCGGCACGAAGAAAACACTCCCAGGCTGAAGACCACCTGCCACATCCCCGGAAGCATCCACGAAACCCCAGGGACGAATCGCACCAGCACGAAAGTGATCAGCCCGCCCACACCCACAGCCGGCAGGAATTGCTCCACGGCCAATCGGATCATCTCGTCGGCCATGCCCGAGTGAATCCGCTGCGTCCGCGCATACATTTCCGCTCCAATCACGGCCGCTGAAAGTGCAGCCGTCCAGATCCATATCGCGAGGTATGCCGCAATATGATTCGCCGGGTCGGACACCCATTGTCCTTGCGCTGCGGCTGCCGCAATCGCAAAAATCCCGGTGCTTGCAAGGGTCGCTGGACCGTACCCGCGGAACTCCGTACTATGGGCCACGCATTATAAAAGGGCGCCCCATTCCTGTAAGCTGCGGTTGCTGTGCTGAGCAGACAACCAAAGCCAACAGGGAGGAACACCCAGATGAATAGTGTGCGATATGTCGGGCTCGATGTCC
>JBAWCO010000421.1:0-2537 GCA_049590315.1 Occallatibacter sp.
GTGTTGGCGACGTAGGCTCGTGCCCTCTGGTGTAGGGCAAATCAACCGACTTTCTTCAATGGCTCTAAGTGAAAGAGAAAAAATGAATCTGATCGACCGCTTCAAGGATCGCACCACGCTCGTGCAGACAATGCTTGCGCAGACCATAATTCAAGGGGACCGCGGAGTTGCCGCGGCGCTGGCTGATGCTGGACAACTGACAGAGCACTCTGCTGGAGAAGTGCTCATCAAGGATGGCGAGGCCGATCGAGAAATGTACTTCCTGTTGATGGGAAAAGTCGGAATTTCCGTAAAGGGCAAGTTCCTTTACCCGCGGGAGCGCAACCTCACGGTCGGAGAAATGTCGACGGTCAACCCTTCCATCCTGCGAAGCGCAACGGTCACAGCACTTGAGCCGACCGTAACGCTGAAGGTTTCGCCGGACACGCTCGATCAAATCGCGAACGTGCACCCTACGTTGTATAAACTCATTGCCGCTGAACTAGCAAATCGCATTCTGCAGCGGAACACTCTTATCCGCTCGCCTAACGACAGGCCGCGAGTGTTTTTCATCAGCTCCAAGGAGAGCCTGGAAGTAGCCAAGGCAATTCGGCATGGACTGAGATACACCGACGCCGATTCGGTTCTCTGGTCGGACGACGAAATCTTTCCCCCTGGAACGTATCCCCTAGAGGCGCTGGAGACAGAGGTGGATCGAGCCGACTTCGGTATAGCCATTGCCCATCCAGATGACATAGTTCGGTCAAGGAAGCACCAGACTGCAGCCCCCCGAGACAACGTCATCTTCGAGCTCGGTTTCTTCATGTCACGGCTAGGTCGCAAACGCACGTTCTTGCTGGTTCCCAAGATGGACGAGGAATTGAAGATGCCATCAGACTTCAAAGGCATTGCACCTATCGTGTACCCGCCGCTCAGCGGAAGGGCTGGCGAAATTGCTACCCAGGTGCTGACCGCGCCCATCTACGAGCTTGAGACGAAGATCCGTCAGGGGGGGTGCCGGGAACTGCAATAACGCAGCCTTAGACGGATTGGGGAGGCAGCGCGCTGATCTAACTGCGCATGTCCCCGGTTGCTAATCTTGAAGAACTGCGTTGCAGGGGTGAATATGCGTGATCCAAATGATCGGTACGATTCGAGGCGTGCGCTTGCCGACTATTGGCGCTGAACTTGCCAGCGGACCGAGAACTCAGTGGCCCACCTTGGGACCCCCAGCAAGGCTTTCGGGACTGTAGTTTTCCGCCGCGTGCGCAACAAGGCATTCGCCCGACGCCAGGCCACTTCGAGAATTTGCGGTGCGGATGAACGGATGAACCCCCATTAGGGGAGCCTTTCCGCCGACAGCAATGCAGCGAGAAGCTGCCGGCCGTCCCCACCAGTCCCGAACGTCCGGTTTCGGGGGTGTTGTTCGGAATTTCGACCGTCTTCAATGGGTCGGGAGTACGCACTGGCGACTGGCCGCTTCCGGGAAGCGGAATTCCAGTGGCCGCTTTCCGGCGATCAATTTGAAGAGCGAATTGACGCAACGCGACCCACAGCAGACGGCCAAACGGAATTGAAGGCAATGGCCGCTTCCGAGTTAGACCCGCCGTTGCTCGACCCGGCACACAGGGATGCCGAACGATTCAGGAATTAATGAACGCGAGGAGATCCGCATTGATCGTATCGGCTTGCGTGGTGGGCATGCCGTGAGGGAAGCCCTTATAGGTTTTCAAGGTGCCGTTCTGCAGCAATTTCGCGCTCAACGGCCCAGAGTCGGCATACGGTACGATTTGATCGTCGTCGCCGTGCATCACTAACGTGGGAACTGTAATCTTCTTCAGGTCTTCGGTGAAATCCGTCTGGGAAAAGGCCACGATCCCGTCGTAATGCGCTTTGGCTCCGCCCTCCATTCCCTGACGCCACCAGTTCATGATCACGCCTTCGGACGGCTTGGCCCCTGGACGGTTATAACCGTAGAACGGCCCGGCAGCGACATCCCGGTAGAATTGTGAGCGGTTGCTGGCAACCTGCGCTTGAAATCCGTCAAAAACATCCTTGGGAACACCTTCCGGGTTATTAGCTGTCTTAACCATGAGCGGCGGCACGGCACTGATCAGCACCGCCTTGGCTACGCGGCTCTCGCCGTGACGCGCGAGATACCGAACGACCTCACCGCCCCCGGTTGAGTGGCCAACGTGGATTGCATTTTTAAGGTCAAGATGCCCGGTAACGGCTGCAAGATCATCGGCATAGTGATCCATATCATGGCCGTCGGCCGTCTGCATTGACCGTCCGTGACCGCGACGGTCGTGCGCAATGACACGGAAGCCGAGGTTCAGGAAGAACATCATCTGGGCGTCCCAATCGTCGGCGCTCAGTGGCCATCCGTGTGAGAAAACTATGGGCTGCCCTGTTCCCCAGTCCTTGTAGAAGATCTGAATGCCGTCTTTGGTCGTAACCGTGTTCATCGTCATTCTCCTTGCTAAGGCAACCTGTCACAGAAAAATGAACCACCGGCGTGAACTCGTGCGCCGTGAGACATTGCGACGGGATAGGTA
>JBAWCO010000422.1:0-2926 GCA_049590315.1 Occallatibacter sp.
GGCTCGGTGCGAGCCTGCCCGCGGTGTTTGTGGGGCTATTTCGGGAGGTCTTATTTGGGCAGATCGAGCGAGCCGGTGACGGTGAAGGTGGCTTCCGATTTGGCCGCTGTCTCCTCGGGCTGGGCGCCGCCCAGGATTAGCGTGTACTTGCCGGGCAGGATTTTGCGGTCGCCTTTGTCGTCGACGCTCGAAAGAGAACGGGGATCGATGTGAAGGGCAACCTGGCGGGTCTGGCCGGCGGGAATGGTGATGCGCTGGAAGCCGACGAGAGAATGGACTGGGCCGTCGGGTTGCGGAGTCTTGAGGTAAGCCTCCACGACTTCCTCTCCCGGGGCGGCGCCGGAGTTGGTGACGGCGACGGTGGCAGTGATGGAATCACCTGCCTTGACCGAGTCTGACGAGAGGGAGACAGGGCGGTACTTAAAGGTGGAATAGCTGAGGCCGTAGCCGAAGCCCCAGAGCGGCTTGCCGGTGAAATAGCGGTAGGTGCGGCCTTTCAGCGAATAGTCAGTGAAGGCCGGGAGGCCGTCAAGCGAGGCGTAGAAGGTGATGGGAAGGCGGCCCGCAGGGTTGTTGAGCCCGGCCAAGGTGCGGGCGATGGCCGTGCCGCCTTCGACACCGGGATACCAGGCTTCAAGGATCGCGTCAGCGTGCTGGTTAGCCCAGTTGAGCGCGACGGCACTGCCGCTCTGAAGGACGACTACGAGAGGCTTGCCAAGCGCGGAGAGCGCTTCGAGGAGTTTCTGCTGAGGCGCGGGGAGATCGAGGCTGGTGCGGTCGCCACCGTTGAAGCCATCGATCTTGATGGGCATTTCTTCGCCTTCTAGTTGAGGAGAGAGTCCGACGAAGGCAACGACCACATCGGCCTGCTTGGCCTGCGATATGGCTTCGGCAAGTTGCGCATCCGCGGGCGCTACCCACTTGAGGGTTAGACCGCCGCCGGATTGGTCACCGGCGTGTGAGTATTCGAGCCGGAAGTCGTGAGGGTCGGTGTCAGTGAAATCGACTGGGATGACGGGTGTTTTGGCGAACTTCATTAAGGGTGGCGCGGTGGGTGATGCGCCGGGCAAAGTGATGAAGTTGCCCATGGACGAAAGGTCGCCCTGCTGGCGCAGGCTGCACTCGGAGAGGACTTTGCCATCAAGGATGAAACGGTAGGTTTCAACGGGCGAGTAAGGGAAGCTGTCGCCTTGTTCGAGAGTGAACACGTAATGACCGGCGGCGGGGACTGTCAGCTTGCCGCTCCACCGAACCGAATAGTTGTAGGTGGCCAACTGGCGCACGGGCTCTGCGTTTTCCCAGTCAGTTTGAATGGCGGGCTCGGTGGTGGTGGCGACGGGGCGGCCTGTCAAGTCGGGCGTGGCGAAGAACTCTGTTTTGAGGCCCCCTTCGTGTTTATCGGAAATCTTTTCCCGGAGGGTCGGTCTCTGGCTGAAGGCGGTGCGCGGAACGGGGACACCAACTCCGGCAGCGAGTGTGGAGCCCTGCGAATAGAGGATTGATGATTCGCTGAACCCAGCGAGAATCCCGGCAAGCGGCGTGACGGGGTCGATGGGCGTGCCCACATAGTTGCCGAGGATGGAGGGTAACAGGTCTGCAGTTGGGCCTATCACGGCTATCTTCCCGGCATCACGCTTCAAAGGTAATACACCATTGTTCTTGAGCAGGACGATGCTTTCCTGCGCAGCTTCTAGGGAGGTCGCGCGGTGCCGGCGAAAGAGCGATTCGTCGGGAAAGGTGTGGCCTTGCGTGTCGAAGAGGCCGAGTTGGAAGCGGGCGGTATAAAGGCGCTCGGCGGCTTGGGTGACGAGATCCTCAGTGACCAAGCCCTTGCGGGCGGCATTGGCAAGGGTGTTGAAGCCGGGGGTCCACATGCTGCAAGACAGGTCGGTTCCGGCTTGGAGGGCGAGGGCGGCGGAGTGCATGATGTCGGGAGTTTTCTTATGGCCCTGATTAATGTCGACGATTGCGCCGCAGTCGGAGACGACGAAGCCCTTGAAACCCCAGGCGTCGCGCAGGTGATCCTTCAAAAGCATTTTGTTGGTGCAGGCCGGCCATTCATCAATAGAACTATAGGCGCACATGACGGATTGGACGTGGCCTTCGGTGACGGTGGCGCGGAAGGCGGGCAGGTAAGTTTCTTCGAGGTCGCGGGGCGAGGGATCGACATTGAAGCCGTGGCGGAGAGATTCAGGACCGCTATGCACGGCGAAATGCTTGCTGGTAGCAACGGCGCGAAGGTGGTTGAGGTCATTGCCCTGTACGCCTTCGACAAAAGCAACGCCAAGCTTGCCGGTGAGGAAGGGATCTTCGCCGTAAGTTTCCTGGCCGCGTCCCCAGCGAGGATCGCGGAAGATGTTGATGTTTGGAGACCAGAAGGTGAGGCCGTAGAAGATGCGGTGGTTTCCTTCGCGTTGAGCCTGGTTGTACTTGGCGCGAGCTTCGGTGGAGATGACATCGCCCAGGCGGTTGACGATGGAGGTGTCCCAGGTGGCGGCCATGCCGATGGCTTGCGGAAAGACCGTCGAGTATCCGGCGCGAGCGACACCATGGAGAGCTTCGTTCCAGGTCTGGTAATCGGGAATGCCGAGGCGAGGGATGGAAGTGGCCCAGTCTTCAAGCTGGGAGGCTTTTTCGTCGAGGGTCATGCGGCCGACGAGATCGTGGGCGCGCTCGGCTGGAGAACGGGACGTGTCTAGATACGCGGGAGCCGCTTCTTGATTCGCGTTTTGGGGACCCGCGTTTTGGGCTGAAAGGGTGCATGCTCCAATGGAGGCCAGGGCAAGAAATAAGAAATTTAGCCGATGATGCGACATTATCGTTCTCCTCAAAAAACAGTGCCGGCGGTCTCTCAAGCGCAGCATCGGGATCGCTGCGAGTTCAACAGAAGAAAGGGCACGCGGTTGCTTCTGCGTGCCCATTCTAG
>JBAWCO010000423.1:0-19555 GCA_049590315.1 Occallatibacter sp.
GTGGAGTCTGGAAGCGTTATGGCAAAGCGGGAAGGGCTCGATGAGGGCTTCCCCTCGTTTCTGATTGAGCTGGAGCAGTTGCGGAAAGCGGTATCGGCAGGCGATCTCAAACGACGCATGGTCCTCAAGGGCCATGATGCGGAGGCAGCGGCTGCCGGCAGCGCCATCAATCAGATCCTGGACACCGTCCTTCAGAATCTTGAGCGCACCGTCATCTCCGTCGAAGGTATGTCGATTGGCCGCATCCCTGAGCCGTTCAAAGATGGTTTTCCGGGCGACTTCGCACGCGCCAAGGATGCATGCAACGGCTTCATCGACGTGATCAACCGGCGTAACACTCAGATTGCAAAGATGACTCAAGCAGCCTCGAACGGCGATCTGCACGTACGCGCCAAGGTGGAAGAATTCACAGGCGTAAACCGCCGCATCTTCGAGGGTTTCAACGCCATGTTCGACGCGTGGCTTGAGCCGGTGGCGGAGATTGAGCGGGTGCTGACTGCGTTAACAAAAATGGATTTGGCCGCGCGTGTGGAGGGCCATTACACCGGTGAATACGAGCGCATCGCGACGGCGCTGAACACGGTTTGTTTGAATCTGGCACACGAAGTGGAGCAGATCAGCCAGCACACCATGGTGATGGCCTCCGCTTCAGAACAACTGACCGCGAATACCAGGGAATTGCGAAATGGGGCGGTTGTAACCAGCGGCCTCGCCACCTCTGCAGCGAAGTCCAGCGAGAAAGTCTCCGCGGACCTCACCGCAGCGGCCAAGGGATCATCCGAGATGCTGAACTCGATTCGCGAGATCTCACAAAACGCCAGTCGAGCTTCGTCAGTAGTACAGTCGGCCGTCGAGGTCAACAACAGCACCACGGAGAAGATCAACCATCTTGGCCAATCTTCCACCGAGATCAGCAAAGTCATCAAGGTCATTTCGGGCATTGCTCAGCAGACCAATTTGCTCGCGCTCAATGCAACCATTGAAGCAGCACGTGCCGGCGAAGCGGGTAAAGGCTTCGCAGTGGTGGCAAATGAAGTGAAGGAACTGGCCAAGGGCACAGCAAAAGCAACGGAAGAAGTTAGCCAAAGCATTGCCGCCATCCAGCGCGACACCGCTGACAGCGTCCAAAGCATGGCCGCCATCGCGACCGTGACCAACCAGATCCGCGACATATCCCACAGCATTGCCGCCGCGGTCGAGGAGCAGACCGTCACCACAAACGACATGGGGCGCCACGTCGCGGATGCCGCCCAAACCGCAGCCGCGATTGCCGGCGAAATGGGAGAGCTGGCAGCGGCGGCCAACAGCACCAGCGCAAATGCCATACAGACCGACTCCGCTATCGCGGAACTGAACAAGATTCTCAACCGGCTTCAAACATTTGTGGCGATGTTTAACATCAGCTAAGGCATGAGTAGATACTCCCGATGAAAGCCAACAGGGATTCATCGGAAGCCCCTCCATGCTTCTCAGGGACATGCCGATAGTGGCCGCGCTTGGGGTCCGGTTCCCCGTTCTCAACGGAAGCAATTGCGGAATTGCCACCTCACAACTGATCTTCGCTCGCCATCGCTTCCATCGGCACAAATAGCCGGAATACAGTGCCGCAATCGCATCTGCTGCGAACGGCGATCTTTGTGTGGTGCTTGTCCAGTATCCCCTTCGATACCCATAACCCGAGCCCTGTTCCAGCTTCACCCTTGGTAGTCGCGAAGGGTTGAAAGAGGCGATCGATTGTTTCGCGGTTCATACCGGAGCCGTTGTCAGCTACGGTGACGGCCACGCCCTGGCGGCCACTTGCATCCCACGAAGGCCGGACTCCGACAGCAAGTCGTCCATGTCGCGGCAACGCGTCCAGCGCATTCCCGATCAGGTTGGTGATGACCTGCCGAAATTCTCCTGGATGGTAAAGCACTTGCGGAGCTGCTTGATAGCGACGCTGCAGGTCGATTTTGCGCATACCGATTTCCGTCTCGTAAAAGAAGAGAACCGATTCGATCAGTTCTTCCAGCGAACACAGGGCCGGCGCCGTGTGCTGCCGGTAGAACTTGAGGCTTCGCGCGGCTATATGCGAAAGACGCCGCAACTCCTTGTCGGCTGTGTCCAGCAACTGCCGCGTATATCCGGTTACATTGCTGTCCATATTTGCCAGGTAGAGCACATTGGTAACGGCCTCAAGCGGATTATTGATCTCATGAGCGATGCTTGCGGCCAGCCGACCTGCCGCCGCCAGTTGTTCTGACTTTCTAAGTGCTTCTTCCGTCTTTCGCGCCTCGGTTATATCCCGCGCGTACATGATGATTCCCTCGTCGGGCAGCGGATACACGTGATAACGAAACCAGGTTGCCAACGGCTCATAATAGTATTCAAATTCCACCGGAACCCGCTGCTCCATCGCCCGCCGAAAATTCGATTCCAGAATGGTTCCCCTCAGCTCCGGAAGCAGGTCGAAAAGGCACTCTCCAAGAATGTCCATTTCCATGCGCCGCGCGACATCAGCGCCGGCCGCGTTCATATAGTTAAATCTGAAACTGCTGTCGAATGTGTAGAAGATGTCGGGGATGTGTTCCAGAGCCTCCCACGCAAATCGTTTTGCCTTGGAAATTTCCAGGTTGAGCGCGGCTTGCTGTTCCACGGCATCCTTGCGCAACCGGGCCAGTTTCAACTGCGCATCAACGCGGGCCAACAGTTCTCTGGCGCTGAACGGCTTGGTGAGGTAGTCGTCCGCGCCAGCGTCAATGCCGTCGATACGAGCCTCTTCTCCTGCACGCGCCGACAGCATGATGACCGGAACAGCTCGAGTAGCCGGACTCTGCCGCAAGGCTGCGAGCAAGGCGAATCCATCCATCTCCGGCATCATGACATCGGTCAGAACCAGGTCTGGAACCAGTCGTTCCGCTTCGGCAAGGGCGACTTTTCCGGTCCCCGCGTGCACTAGTCGAAAGCGTCCTCCCAGCAGGCCGGATACATACTCCCGCATATCGGCGTTATCGTCTGCCAACAGAACGACTGGTTTGCGCTCGGCGGATTGGGTGGGAGCTTCTTTCCGTGGGTCATCGTCAGCAGCGGCGGGGGCAACCTCGCCTTTCAATGGGTCGCCTTGGCCTAACCAGCCCATCGCCTCCTGCACGTAGGCAATCGAGGTTCCTTGAAGCGGTGAAGGAGTCACTCCGTCACTGACCACGCGTCCACGAGTCAGGTGCTTTTGCCCAAATGGAATCATCAGAGTGAACTCAGTCCCCACATCGATTTTGCTTTTTACATGGACTGAACCGCCGTGCATCTCCACCAGTTCCTGCACCAATGCAAGTCCAATCCCGCTGCCCTCGTGGCTGCGCCGGCGCGCACCGTCGATACGTCTGAAGCGTTGAAAGAGATTCGGCAGATCGCTCTCTGAGATGCCCGTCCCGGTGTCGCTCACTGAAACTTGGACTTGCTCCCCGGCGGCTCGCACGATAACCCGGATCTCTCCTTGGAAAGTTGATTTGAGTGCGTTCGAGATGAGATTGAGAATGATCTTTTCCCACATCTCCCGGTCCATATATACGGGCTCCGGCAGAGGCGGGCAGTCCACCACCAGTCGCAATCCGGCCCGCTCCACCGCAGACCGAAAGACGCTCGCAAGCTGCGCCGTCAACAACGCCAGATCGGTCGCCTCAAACGTTGCACGGAGCTTCCCCACTTCGATGCGGACAAAGTCCAGCAATCCATTTACGAGTTTGAGCAGTCGCAGGGCGTTGCGGTGCAGCATCTCCAGACTCTGGGTCGACGGCGGCGACTGACAGGTCAGGGCATCTTCAATGGGGCCCAGGATGAGCGTAAGCGGCGTTCGCAATTCATGGCTCACGTTACTGAAGAACGTGGTCTTCGCACGGTCAAGTTCCGCCAGTTCCTCAGCGCGCTTTCTTTCCTGGTCATAGGCGTTCGCGTTGGTGATGCTGGCGGCGATTTGGCCGCTGATGAGATCCAGAAACCCCTCGTAAAAACCATCGTATTGCCGATAGGGGTTCAGCGCTGTTATGAAGACGCCAATGGGCTTGTCCTGCCCTTGCCGGGCAATCGGAACCAGGCGCGCCCGCGCCGGTGGCCTGTCCCAGCATCCGTGTGGAAGATCGGGGAAAAGCTCGAGAAGATTGTCAACGGTCGCGCCGCGATTCGAGTTCAAAATTTGCAGCATCGGCCATGCTGCGGGGCTTTCGGTTGGGTCGATAACCAGGGAAGCAGCAGGATGATCGGCATCAATGCCCGTTCTGGCGACCAGTTTGAGACGTGTGCCATCCTCATCCAGCAGGTAAGTCAAAGTGCAGGGCATGTCCTTCTGATGGGCAAGAGCGCGTTCGATGGCAGCAAACACATCCTGCTTCGAAATGGCGCCTGCCAGGGCCCCGGACAGTGTGCCGAGAGTGGCGAGTTGCCGTTCACCAATCACGCGCACAGTGTCTTCCATTACCACGCACAACATCCCGACGATTCTGCCGTCCGGACCGGACAATGGGCTATAGGAAAACGTGTGGTAAGTCTCCTCGGGATACCCGCTCCGTTCAAGGATCAGCAGAAGCTTCTCTTCCCAAGAAGCCTCACCGGTCTCCATAACCCGGTCGATGCGAGGACCTATGTCCTTCCAGATCTCGTGCCACACATGCGCCGCAGGCCTGCCCAGCGCCCACGGGTGTTTTTTTCCCAAAGTAGTGCGCCGGTAGGCGTCGTTGTAGAGGATAGTGAGATCCGGACCCCACGCCATCCACATGGGAAAGCGCGACGTTAGCAATATTCGAACCACGACCTTCAGGCTGTCAGGCCATTCTGTTGCCGGACCCAAAGGAGTTGAGGCCCAGTCGAAGACATCGACAAGCCGCGGCATTTCCTGCTCCTGTGGGGTATTCAGCTCAAATCCGACAGCACTAAGACTGTCGGTTGGGCCGATCTCTTGCTGCATTGAACTTGTCTCCCAATGATGATGCACACCAAGACCTGCTACGAAGCCGGCATAAATGCCGTAGGCCGATTCGAGCCCTGCAATCGACTCGTCTCAATCTCTACTTAAGTTGCGATGTGGGGATGCCACCGTAAACTGCGATGCCCGGAATTCAGTTGGTGTTGCTTGCATGCTGCTGATTCTTCAATCGCTAGTCGATCCGAAACCGACGAAGCCATCGCATATTGGCTGGAAGTCCCTCGTCGCAGTCTCATCGTGACGAACCGAACCTGTAAACTGTACTTGGTGTCCCCCGAATTTGTCCCAATCTTTGAGCAGGAATACCGGGCGCTCCGCCCCCGCGCGCCCATGCCGCCCATCTCCGTCCGTTTCCGCAGATTCACCTCACTCAACACCACCATCCGCCTCCGCGAGGGCCACCTCCACGTCAGCCTTTCCGACCTCCTTGAAGGCGCACCCGAGCCCGTCATTCACGCCATCGCCCACATCCTCATTGCCAAACTCTACAAGAAGCCCATCGATCCCACCCAAAATCTCCGCTACAAGCGTTTCGCTTCATCCGCCGCAGTAACCCGCCAAACCGAACTCATCCGCTACGCTCGCGGCAGCAAGCGGTTCACAGGCCCTGAAGGCCGCTACTACAATCTCGAAGCTGTCTTCGATTCGCTCAACACGCGCTTCTTCGGTGGCCTTCTCGGCCGCCCGGAACTCACATGGAGCGAGCACATGGCCAAGCGTTCCCTCGGCCATTACGACGCCGCCCACAACACCATCGTCGTCAGCCGCGTCTTCGACCGTCCCTCAAGCCCCCGCTACGCAATCGAGTACTTGCTCTATCACGAGATGCTTCATCTCAAGCACCCCGTCAAGATGCGTGGCCTGCGCCGCTGCGTCCACTCCCGCGAGTTCAAAGCCGAAGAAGCGCAATTCCCTCAGCTCAAAGAAGCTCTCGCGTTCATCAAACGCCTGTAACTGGCGTGGCGCACGCCCGCACCCTGCACTCTCAGCCTTTTTGCGTTCCCTGCTTTCCCGTACTAAACTTCAAGTAGGAAGAGTGGCCGAGTGGTTGATGGCTCCAGTCTTGAAAACTGGCGTACCTGAAAGGGTATCGGGGGTTCGAATCCCTCCTCTTCCGCCAGCACTTGCAGTGAAGCGCCGCAGGGCCCAATCGGGCTATTGTTTGCGCGAACCACATCGTAGCCGAATTCAGGCATGATGGTGAAAGCCAAGCCATACAGGGTCAGGTTTTCACCGCGCAACGCGGGACCGGTCCAAACGACACCGAAATGTATCCTAGAACGCCTTGTAAACAATGTCGGGGGCAGGCTGATTGAGCAAGACGGTGATGATCACTGAAGCAAACCCTAAAGCAGAAGCATAGACCACACGCGCATACCGGCCTGCAAGTACAGGTCCCTCGGTTGTGCGAACGCCCAGTAGCGCTGACCGCAGAGCTTCCCAGAGCGCCAGCACTGCAGTGGCGCACAGCCAGATCGCGAGCCACACTCCAAGCCATTCTGTCACTCCGATCGCATTCGAAACCCGGAAGATCTGATTCCAGTTGGCCCAGAACCAAAAGAGAGTAAACGCGAACCAACTGAAAGTCAGGCCGCGGCCAAAGGCTACATAGACGGGGTTAGCCGCCAACGCCCTGTAATCTTTGCGTCCCATGGCACGGATAAGTCCCAACTGCCAAAGCTTGTTGATCGCGACTCCTCCACCTTGCAGCACGCCGAAGAATATGAATTCCGAAGTCCGTCCATGCCAAACACCGACGAGGAAGAATGTCACGAAGAAGCAAACCACACCGAGGAACGGCTGCAACGTCAAGGATGAGACTCGCCGCATCAGTGCCAGCAACAAGGGATTATAGACATAAGTCTTCAGCCACATCGAGAGAGTAATATGCCAGCGGTTCCAGAAGTCGAGAAACGATGAGGCTGAGAAAGGGCGATCGAAGTTTTCAGGCAGGCGGACGCGCATGAGGCGCGCCAGAGCTATGACGATATCGATATAACCCGAGAAATTGGCATAGAGAAAGAACGGATAGACGACGGCCAGACGAAAGGCGGCGAAAAGCCTGAGCATGGGCGGCAGCGGTTCTGCAATCTGGACCAGGGCATCTTCCTGTACTGCGTGGAGCAGCATGGCCAGAACGTTGACTTTGAAGAAGCCGCGCACAATGCGCTCAAGTTGTAAGCCCACCACGCGCGACCCAAGCGGAATGGGCTCAGTGGCAAACTGGTCGTGTGCGAACTCGTCGTATCGCTGAATGGGGCCTGAGACAAAGGTGGTGAAGTTGATTGTGTAGAGCAGGTATGCACCGATTCCAATGGAGCGCTTTTCGTTTCCATCTCCGGTTTCGATCAGCAGGTGCAGCACGCGAAAGAAGATGTAAGAGATTCCCATTGTGAAGTAAGGCGCCTGTATGAAAATGCCTTCCGGCAGAGATGTATATTTCTTCAGCCATACGTAGACAAAGATTACTGTCAGAATGCTCCATACCATGGACCTGGACCATCCACGCTGAAGCAGGATAAGGCCCACATAGCCGAGGAGCAGAAAGCCAGCCAGCGGCAGAAAGACGACCGGGTTGTGCGCCAATAGAGCGAGGAATACAAGGCTGGCGAGCATGAGCACGGCGGAGCGCCAGACCTGCGAGCGGCTGAAGTTCGAAATCAGTGCCGCAGCCAAACCGAACATCACAAATTGAATTGAAGCTGAGTCCATGGTCAACGTCCCTGTTTCATCGCAACCTGCGTGGAATTGCCGCCTTGGAGCGCCGGAATTGCACCGTTGGTGAGTTCGCGACCTACAATTTCGGAAAACAAAGCGTGCCCTTCAGCCGTAGGATGACCATCTACCGGAAAGTAATACTGCTCGGGATCAGGTATGTGGTGAAAGTCATCCAGGATGTCGATAAAAGCGCCACCATGACTCGTGATAATGGGCCGCAGCGCATCATCCAGGCTGTAAGGGTTGCAGCCCGCCGGCCACTGATCCATGGAGATCATGGCTGACTGCATTCGATTTGGCACCATGACAACGGCCCAGGGCACTCCGGCAGCTCTTGCACCCTGCTCGAGTTGCGCGGCATAACCGTCGTAGATGCGCAGACGGCTCTGCCATTCCGCACTCAATCTTGACTTGATATACCCGCCGCTACTGTCATCCTGCATAAGATAGTGCTGCACGTATTCACTCTTGCTCTCATAGAGCAAATGATGCAGCATAGTGGGCGCACGTAGTTGGGTGTGAAGATATTGCTGGACAGAAGCTCTCAGGCGGCCTACGCGTCCCAACCCTGGGCGGGAGACGGGGTCGTCGTCATCCTGATTTTCAGCGTTGCTGTTTTCGCCGGCATGCCCCACATCCCACACACTCACGACCCAGATAATCAGGTCCGGCTGAAATCCCAAGGCGTATTTGAATCTCCTTGCGACGACTTCCGGGTAAGCAGAATTCCCCGCCATTCCCAGATTGAAGATCTCAACCTTGCGGCCGGTCCGCTCACCGAGTTCCGAGGAAAGACGCGTAGCGAACGCGTCTTCAATTGGCACGCGCACTCCTGCTGCGATTGATGAGCCGAGCACAACCACCCTGTAAGTTCCCGGCGGCTTGGGCCCAAATTCGATATCGGAACGGTATCCGCTACTGTTGAATCGATACGGTGTGAGCCCGGGACCTTCGGATAGCTTTTCCCAGCAAACAGTGTTCGGGATTCCCTTCGGATCGCCAGAAGAGTCCTTGTAAAGCATGCAGGACTCCCCTTGCTTGGCCGTCTGCCAATATTGAACTCGTGCAGTCAACTCCAAGCCCACTAACAAAAGAACGATTGTCATCACGCCGAGCAAAGGCAGCAGCACCCAGTCCCGCCGCGGCAGCCCTGTTTCATTTGTACTGGCAGACTGGTCGATATTCATTCCTGACATGAGGGCGTATCTCCGAAAGAGCCATGAGTAAATTGGAACGCTCGATAACGACCGGCGGACGTTCGGAAGTAGCACCGCGGCCCGAGCGAAAAAAGAGTTTAAGAGAGAATGAGTCCGCCAAGATTTTCCCAGAAACTCAGGGACCCGTGTATATGCATATGGTCAGATGCAGGAACGGCCGCGCGGGTTAGTTTCTGAGTCAGAGTCTCGGCGATCATTGCACGACAGGAAAATCCAAACTCCAGAGCATTTGCCTTCGCTCACAATTCGTACCTTCGCCGGCACACTTCGTAATAGTCATACCAGCGACTTTTCCGCAGCATCTGCGAATCCATGTGAGAGTACCTTCATCGGGGCGGTGTCCGGTTCGGCGCCCTCAACTAGCATCTCCCACTTGGTCAATCCGGAATCTTTCTCTTCTATCAGCGTGAACCCGAGTTTCGCATAGTGATCGACCACCAGCTTATTGCGCTCAGTCGGTTTATAGACACCTCTCAGCTTGCGGATGCCTGCCGCGCGCGCGTGCTGCAGAATTTCGCCCAACACCATATGCTCCACTTTGCGGCCGAGCACGCGGCAACTCATCAGCCAGATATCGATCTCCCACACTTCAGGGTCAGCCGGTCGACAGATGACCACGCTGATCATGCCGTTATCGCCAAAAATATCCGCGAGGCGAACTTGAAGTGTGAAGACTTCGGGGTCGCTATCAGCCGCGGCCACTTCCGGATCTGTGTAACGCCGCGTGGTCAGATTGTATTGGTTCGACTTATTGATGAGCTGGACAATGCGCGCTCTGCCGGTCTCGTCAAACGGCTGGAAAGTAATAGTCATATCCAGCGATGCCAGATACGCATCTAGACCGCCTACTTGCTTTTGTAGCGTAGCGCGTCTGGCGTTGTCCTGATAGAAGACCGCTCGCTTCAGATCCTCGGTAGCGAAAGCCACGGCTTCAAAATAGCCTGCCGCGGAAAGGATTCTTGCGTACCATGCGGGATCCTCAGGAAGCTCCGGCACCGCGACCTGGGGAATAAGATTGCGCACCAATCCCCTTTCCACCGGGTTATCGTCGAGAAATACCATCGCATCCAGGCCAAGGTTGAGTTCCTCGGCGATAGCTTGTATGTTCGTGGCCTTGTCATTCCAGTTAGCCTGAAACACAGCAATATGATCGAGCCGCAGCAACATTTCCTGGTGCTTTTCAAACGGCTCGCGCGCCACCGAGTCCGTGTTCTTGGATGAAACTGCGAGCACGATGCCGCGCTGGCGAAGATCCAATGCTAGACGCTGTACGGCCAAATGCGCTTCACCCCGGGCATCGCCTTGGGCTACTTTGATCCCCGCCAACCCGTCGTCTCCGATAACTCCCCCCCAAACGGTGTTATCCAAGTCGAGAATGAGTGCCTTCCTGCTTTTGCCACGGATTGCGGCGACCGTGCGAGCAACTTGTTCGGCATACAGCGGAATAAGTTCGTCGGAAAAGGAGAACTTGGCCATATTCCACAATTGCGTATTGTGCCAATCGGCCAGACCAATGGTTTCCGCAGTCGCCGCCACATCAAATAGCACATCTCCTGAACCGAAAACGAAGTTAGCCAGTTCACTATTGATGTGATCGATCAGGTATCTCAGGGTCCCGGGCAACGCGCGATCAAGGCTGCCGAAAAGTGCTTCGACCGGAGGCGCGACGGTTTGAAAAATGCACACGGCATTCGAGCTGGACTTGATACCATCGCGAAGTGCCTGTAGATAGCCGATCACACCCTGCACGGTGGCAGATGAGGCTTCAACGTCGCCAAGCGAGAGCCTGAGAGGCATGGCGCGAAAGTCCAGCGCAAAGAGTACTGCGTCAGGTTTGGAGCTATTGATTTTCGAGTCCGGCGTCAACGCCTCCTGGGCCACCTGATCATACGAGGGCTGCACCACCTCAAGCGCTATCCCGTGACGTACAGCACTGGCCACGAGTGCCGGCACAATCATGTCGATAGTTGAGTTGCTGAGCACCGCGAGACGAAACGGCGTCAGCGGATCGAGACACCTACCGGCAGAATGCAGTTTTCCCATCGTCCTGGCCAGCTTGGTAAGCTGGTTCAAATCGAGTGCGTGCGATGCTAGCGCCTGCAGTTCCCTGCCCGCCGACTCCGTCGAGTTACTCAGTGTCTTTAGCCGATCTGCAAAATCCAAAGGCGCGCGCGGCAGCCATTGCAAGTCTGTGTAGAGTGAGTTCATTGGCAGTCTTCCCGTCTAGTGTTTTGCGGCACAAAGCCGAGCCGAATTAATCGAACGTGCTTTCTCTAGACCCTTGCCTTGATAAGTGCGACCAGATCCCCGACATTTTCCAACTTACCTATCTCAGATGTCGAAAATTTGATTTTGAATGCCTTCTCAGTTGTGAGAATCAGCCGAATATGCGTAAGACTGTCCCAACCATCTACATCTTTTGCTGAAAGTTGGGGTGTAATTTCTATTGAATCATCGTCGAAAACGTCCTCGAAGATTGAGGCCAGCTTCGTGTAGATTTGCGATTCGTCCATACTCACAGAGTGCTCCGCTGTCGTATTGGCGTTCGACCAACCATCTGAAATTGCATTAACAAGGATGGATGCATTGACCTTCGTAATGGATGTATCGACCTACCCCAGGTTCATTGCAAGCAAATTGGGCGGCGTACCGGAATACCGACGCGTTCAACCTAAGCTTTCACATCTTTGAGAAAAAATGTGGCTTCCGGCTCTTGTCGAGCGGTAATCCGCTCTAAATCATTGCATCTAACGATTCAGCCCCGATTTGCGCCAGGGATCAACTGCCCAGCAACCCTGATTGCGAGGCGCATCCTTAATATGGACGAGGACTGCGGAGGCAGCAGATGGCAAACTTGGGGGGAATTATGAAGTTGAAACCGCCCGCGCGATATTTGGCTCTCGCATTGTTAATGGGTTGTCTCCATCAATACTCCTCGCCCCAATCGGTGCCCGCATCTAGAATCGACGTCCAGCCAGCCGGTGCTAGAGCTGACGGCACGACCATCGTTTCATTGATCTTGCAAAAGATGATCGACTCAAACCGTTCAGGGACGTTCTATTTCGCCCCCGGAGTCTACCGTCTCCACAATCAAGGCGTGAATCGACCGGGGCTCACACTGCGGAACTTCTCAGGCACGATCATCATGGCGAAAGGGGCCCAGTTTGCCTGCGATACGGAAGATACTCAAGCCGGTCAGTGCATCTGGGTAGTTCAGTCCCATGGCGCCAACTTCAAGGACCTCACAATCACCTACAAGGACCCGCAGCTTCTGCCCATGCCTCGCGCTTCCGCGACAAGTAATGCACTTCTGGTGGAAGATTCCCACCACATCGACTTTCTCAACACCACAATTTTCGGATCGACAGGCAGCGGTATCTGGAGCACGAATAGCACGGGCATCACTTTCGAAGGAACCACTACGGTCAGCAATACAACTGCAGACGGTATCCATTTTGAAAACGTTGGTGCCGGATCTTTGGCTAGTCTCATCACGAACTCCACCGGCGACGATGCGATTGGCGTGACCAACATAGCTGCCTCGAATCCCAATTGTGGGCTGACAGTCGCTCAGGCTCAAATCACAAATAGCCGTTCTCGAGGAATCGCTGCTGTCGGCGCCTGTGATGCGCAATTTTTAAACATCGTTATTGATGGAACCGCGAACTCTGCAATCGCTTCTGTCAACGATCTTGCGATCAACAGCCGAAACTCAACAAATATCAAATTCACCAATGTGGTGGCGAACGGCGTAGGAACGGTCAACAGTGTGATTAAGGGAAATGGCTACTGCGTTGACGTAAACCATTCCAGCCACGTTTCGGTGCTGAATGTCACTTGTTCGGGGTCGCGCGATGATGGCGTTTTTGTCTATGACGGTGCCGACACTGTCGCGATTCAGAAAGTCGTGCTGAAGCAACCAGGGAATAATGGATTTCAGACGTCGCGGGCAACGAACGTGACCTTCGCGGACGATCAAGTAACTCGGGCCAGAAATAACGGCTTCGATATCGAAGCCAGCACCAATGTCACACTACAGAATTGCCAAACAACCGATGCCGGCGGATATGGGTTCTTCCATTCGCGGAGCGCTCATGTTCTTGAGTTCAATCTTTTGGCAAAGAACTCAGCAACGACAAGTGGCAATCACAGGGCATGGTGGGCAGAGAGCATTTCTGGGCCTGTTACGGTTGACGGGGTTTCTGTTATCGACGACCGCAGACCCGCGCTGGGTTACGTCGTTGGAGACTACGATCTCACCGGACATGCTCTCACGGTTAACGGCCTCATCTTCCAAATTGCGCATGGCGCCGGCTCTATTCAAAAGAGCGAAAGCAGCGCTTCCTACTCCGCGCATGACAATCAGGGTACTCGTTGATGAACGAGCCAGACACGACGACTTGCAACGCCTTCCGGCAGCATCTTACAAGGTCTTAAGCGACCCGCTTATTGCGCAGCTAAGTTTCCATCAGGCGCGTGCTTCCTCTTCGCGCGCAATTGACGAAGCCGATTGTACGCAGCAAGAAAAACCCTCCCTTTCCACGTCAGCGAGATTCGATACGTCTGTAGTGATTCTGCATAACCCTTTGACCAGGCGAGCTTATACGCCTCCTGTCCGGTACCGAAATCGACGTCGTATCCGAGATTGAAGGCCATTCTCATCCAATCCTCGTCAAGAATCAAACCAGGAGAGAATTTTGCAATTTGAGGATCGGAACTGTAGGCGCCAATCACATATTCAAGGTGACCGGAACAGAGGGCGATCAACTTGACTGCAATCGGTTCGCCGTTCAGCGTGATTGCAAAGATTCTGTATTTCAAGACCTCACTTGCGTCTGTGACGCTCTGCACGAGGAAGTCCTTATATTGACGGGAATCAACCCACGTATGACTCTTGTGGGCGCGTGCAGTCCAACGATGTTTCTCAACAAGCATCCAGTCGATCAATCGAGTTGCACGGTCCGGGTCTTCGGTGGGATCAATTGAGAAGAACTCTGCATTGCCCATTTCCAGAATCCGCTTCCGGTACCGTGTCATATATTTCAACGACCGCGCGCCGATAGCCTTTCGATACGAATCCCATTCACTCTCAAGGCCGAGACGGGCCCAGGGCGCCGCATCCCTGTCGAACGGATTTATCGCAATCTTTGGTATGACTTGATCCAGAGGCGAGCCGGCACGAATCAGCGGGAGATAAAGAATATCGCCATGAGTCTTGTTTGAGATCTCCGTCCAGACGCGTCGAACAACTTCGGACACATTAGTTCCGGGATCAACCAGGAGAGAGTTTGCTTCGCCGCCACATGGTGTCAAAGGTTTGATGATTCGCAGAGGCCCTTGCATATAGCGCACGAGAGGCCAAGCCAAAACCAGCCTGCCGTCTTCCCAGGCCGTGATACAAAACAATTCTCTTCCCTCAATGCGCGCAATGCTCTCCCAGCAGTGGCGGCACACTCCATAGCTTTCGTGGTAATGGCCATCGGCGCGGTTCCAGAGTTTGTTCCATTCAACTGGCAGGCTGGAATCCGCATCAAAGGAGCGGACGATTACACACTCCGTTCCGGCGCGCAGCATCGTCGATGAACTCATAATCGTAACCAGGCGTATCGGGATAGAGACACAAATCGCACATAGCCTCAGTTGGGAGGCAGAATAGGCTTATAAGTCTGATGCGCTGTATCTCGCATTGAGTAGCTCCGCGATTCTTTTTTGTATCTAGTTTCTATCTCCTCTATCTTTCAACCGAATTAGTTTTTCCCTGCCAACCGAATTGAGGGTTTGGCGCATCATAGAGTTCGGCTGCTTGTCAACGGCGCCAAGTCTTTCCCTTTCCAACTGGTGTCAATGTGCGAATTCCCTATCTTGGCTGTCCTTCAACTGAGTCGGGTCTTCCCCCTAGCCAACCAGATATGAACCTGCGCATTGCGCGAAAGTAGCTGCCGGAGGTTTCCATCATGTTCGACTTTGCACGTTGTTTTGAGAGCCAGCGGTCTTGGTCTTCGACCCCATTCAACCTGAACCAATTCCCATGGCGGGGCATTCGTGCCTCTGCCGTGGCTTCGCTCGTGCTCGGCTTAGGTGTGGCCACGATGCATGCGCAATCACCCAGCTTCGTGGTGAACTCCAACCAGGACAATGGAGCGGGCGCCACAGACTGCCCACCTAACTCCACCGCCGCCGGTGCAGGAACCTGTACGCTGCGCGATGCGCTGGCTGCAGCCGGGAGCGCCGGTGCAGGCAACATCACTTTTGACGGCTCGGTCTTTGCGGCGACAAATACGGCGGCGCAGAATACCATTACGCTTACGAATGGAGTACTTCTCATTCCGACCAACACCAGCATAACTGGCCTGGTAACGAGCAACGGAGCCAACCAGACTAACCAGGTCACGGTGAACGGGGACAGTCGATCCACGGTCTTCGTCCTCTTAGCCGCGAGTACCGCATCCATTGCCAACCTAAATATTGAGTTTGGCAATGACAACGGCGGCTTCACGTGCTCGGTCTGCAACAACGCGACCATTAATGGCGGCGGCATCTACAACGGCGGCACACTGACGGTGACCAACAGCACCTTCTACGGCAATTCCGCGGGCCCTGGTAGCGTCGGCGGCGGCGGCATTTACAGTGTCGGCACGTTGATGGTCATCAACAGCGCCTTCTACAATAATTCCGCCGGCTTGGGCTATTACACCGGCCAAACCCCTGCTGGGGGCGGCATCTACAGTAACTACGGCACACTGACCGTGATTAACAGCACCTTCACCGGCAACTCCGTCGGCCAGTACGGCGGCGGAGGAGGCATCATGAACTGGTGCGGCACATCGACGGTGACCAACAGCACCTTCATCGGTAACTCCGTCGGCCTGAATGGTGGCGGCGGCGGCATCTACAATAATGTCGGCGCCGCAGGCCCCTGCAATAACAACAGCGGGACACTGACGCTCGCCAACAGCATCGTGAGCGGCAACTGGTTTTGGATCGGCACCGCAACCACGCCGGACACCTACGATGACCTGGACGACACCACAGGCAGCACGACATTTACCGCCGCCGTTGGCAATGACGGCGGCAACCTGCTCGGCAATTACAATGTGCAAACCGCAGCCGCACCCGGCCCGAGCATCAGCCTTGATCCGCTGGGTAACTACGGCGGATCGACACAGACCATGATCCCGCTGCCCGGTTCGCCAGCCATCTGCGCGGGAACGGCATCGCCGGCCGGAGGCCTGACGTTGCCCACAACCGATCAACGAGGCGACCCCAGAACTAATACGACCTATCCGGGTTACAGCGCGGGTACCGCGTGCGTGGATTCCGGCGCGGTACAGACCCATTACGCCCTCAGCATCACCGACCCCACGCCCATTGATCCGGCCACCGAAATCTTTGTCAATGCGGCCTTCCAAGCATCAACGACACTCGAAGAAAGTGGTGTGCCTTTCGGTTCCACCCTGACCCCTCCGGCCACTGTTCCCAGCGTAACAGTCCCGCTCACGCTCACCGGCAACGGGCAGCTAACCGACAGCACTTCCTCGCCCGGGCCCGGCGTGACAGATTACGTTGTCACAATTAACGCGCCCGGAACGGATGACGTATTGACAGCGAGCCTGGCACTGAACGCCGCGCTATCGACACCACTGACCATCACTCAAGCCAGCGCTTCGTTTACCGTAAACGCGCTCACGCCCACTGTCATCTGGCCGCAGGCTGGCGCCATCACATACGGGCAACAGCTTAGCTCGTCTTCTCTCACCGGCGGCTCGGCCAACTACGGCGGCGCCACCGTGAGCGGCACGTTCGCCTGGGCTGCGCCAACAACCTCCCCCAGTGCTGGGTCTCAGCTTGAGAATGTGATCTTCACGCCCACCGGCGCCACCGGCTATGCGCCAGTAACGGGGTCCGTCGCTGTCATCGTCAACCAGGCGCCCACAACAACCGCGCTCACGTTGAGCAGCACTTCCGTATCTCCGGGACAGACTTTGACACTGACCGCGACGGTGAAATCACCGGACGGATCGCCCACCGGAACGGTGAGCTTCTACGACAACGGCTCACTACTCAATGCGGCCACTCTAAGCGCAGGGGTAGCTACTTACTCTGTTAGCAGCTTAGCGCCGGGTGTGAATCACACCATCACAGCCAACTACAGCGGAGATCAAAACTTTCTTACCAGCTCATCCACGGCAACCACAACCGTGAACGTGGTGTCGTTAGACTTCACGATCAATATCATGGGGGCGACCAGTAAAACGGTTCAGCCCGGCGCTACAGTCACCTTCCAGGTGCAGGTTTCGCCGACTAGTGGATCCTATCCGGGGCCGGTGGCCATTTCGCTCACCGGGCTGCCGACGGGCACCACGCCTACAGTGTCGCCGCAGTCTATCGCCGCCAACTCCGGATCGCAAAACATAACTGTGACGATTCCGATGCCTGGGACCATGGCCGCGCGCCGCACCACATCCCCTTCCCCGAACGGGCGAAAGTATGAGCCGCTCGCGCTGGCGCTGCTCCTGTTCTTTGGCATTGGTGGATTACGAAAGCAGCGGCGCATCCTGGGACGGTTGCTCTGCGTGACCGTGCTTCTTGTCGGCGGTGTCGCGGCAAGTTTGCTGAGTGGTTGCGAGAGCGTGCACTTTGCACCCACGCCGCCGGCTACCTATGCGGTAAACGTGACGGCGACCAGCGGCACGCTGCAGCATACGGCCACCTACACCATCAACTTGCAGCCGTAGCCAATAAGTAGACATGGCATGCAACAAACTGCATCGCGATTGTGTGCGGAAGCGATGCCTCGGAGTTATGGGCAGGTCCCACTCATGGTGAGATCTGCCCATCCTGGTTATTGAGTCTGGATCAAGAACCCATCTCCATGCATTGAATTGATTGAGACATTGTTAATGGTGACGGTGCCATTTCCCCCAACTGAACCCACCACGATCGGTTGAGTCGTCTCGTCATCCATGAGCTTGATACCGTTCAGAGAGACGTTCGAAGTTCCGTTCTCAGCCCACCATGCGCGGTTCATTGAGTTGCCTTCAGAAGAGTCGTAGGAGACAAGGTTCGACTCAGCCACATGCGAAACGCCGGCGTGATAGAAGCCATATATGCCGGAGTTACACGCGTATGCGCCCACGACGGAACCCCACGAGTAACCTGCGCCGAAGACGTATCCGCCCCCGGCCGAATTCCGACTGACGGTGTTTGTCAGCCAGACATTGGTTGCGTCGTCGATTTGAAAGCCAAGATTCGGAGCTGCGTCGACCGTCACGCCGCTCAGAGTGACACCGGCTGCGCCTCCGTCCGCCCGAACGCCGCTGATCATCGGATATTCGCACTCGACGTTGTAGACAGATGTTCCCTGGCTGGCGGAGATGTCGATGCAATCTTTTCCGCCAATAACAGGAGAGCTGTACCGGCCCGCGCTACGCACGGTTCCGTTTGTGAATGTCGCACTCGTTGGCCCTGACATATTGAAATTCACATCGGCACCGATCATCAGACCGGAATTCGCCGTTGTGTCGATGTAGAAGTTTGAAAAAGAAGCATCGCAGGCGCCCCGATCGGCGATACCGCTGGAGAGACTACGGAAGATCTGAATGTTAGTCGCATTCGTACCGCAGTTGACAACGCCCGTGGACTGGTTGGTCACCGACAGCGCGTCGTCGCCTGTGTTTTGGGCATAGAAGCCATTCACAGAAGAGCTTCCAGCGTTCTCAAAGTGCAACCCGTCGGCAGTGGTGTTGTTGACGCTCGTTCCATTCAGGAAGTTAATTCCCGTGCTGTTGGCTACCCAGATTCCTGGTCCAGGAGAATGCTCGACGAGTGTGTTGCTGATAGTTATGTTCTGAGACTGCTCAACAAGCATTGCGTTGTTGCCCGCTTGGGATCGCGCATAGGGGAGAGCCGAGTCTCCGATGTACCCGATGTCGAAGTTCGCAAACGTAGCATTGGAGGAATTCAGGATGTAGATGCACTGCCCCGCCACGCCGATGGTAATCGTGTCGCAAACGAATCGCGCGCCGGTTTGCATGATCGCTGTGCCGTGAAAGTTCTGGAAAAGCAGTCCCGGCTGGTTGAATGAGGAGTTGTGGAGTCTGTAAAGACCGAGAGGAAAATAGATGGTGCCATTGGGGTTGGAGTTGATGATTGACTGAATCACATTGCTGTCAATCGTGGTTCCATTGCCAGCCGCTCCCGCCAATCGAACATTGATGGTCGTGGAGGTCGGAAGAATCATGTTGACGGGAGTTGATGCAAAGGCCGCTGGTGCCATCAACGTCGGCCGAATGCACGAAGCAGGTTCAATTGATTGGCTGAATGCGCCCGGCGCCGTTGTTAAAACGAGGCTGAAGCAGACGAACAAATGGCTAACAGTCTTTAAGGGACTCAGTTGGGTGCGCAAGTTTCTTTCTCCGGAGGTGGATTTAGGGGGTGATCCGGTCCGACTGATCTTGCTTGTGCGGAGGAGGGCGTTTAGGTTTTCCGCCAAATAAAGACCGCAACCCAGTCGCGCGTCAGCAACGTTCAGACGCGCGTCTAGGCATCGTTCTGTGGCCCGACTTGCGGTGTATGTGTGTTGTTGACTCGATAGTATAGGATGGACGAGATTGCGATGTGACCTAAGGCACTCAACACGACGCCAAAACGTCATGAGCTGCCTTTG
>JBAWCO010000424.1:0-16822 GCA_049590315.1 Occallatibacter sp.
GAGGTGAACGTCAACTCTGCCCACGGCCAGCCCTTCGTCGTCTTCGAGGGGACGACCATCGACACCGTGCTGGTCAACCGGCTCGACGGTGAGTTTGCCGGACCACTGAAGGTCATGGTGACCAACCCCATCTACAGCCAGGATCGCCAGCATCTTCTGATCCCGGAAGGCACATTCATTTTGGGCGATGTGCAGAAGGTCGCCGGCCTCGGCCAAAAGCGCCTCGCCGTCACCTTCCATCGCCTGTTGATGCCCGATGGCTACTCCGTCGATCTCGACCAGTTCCACGGTCTCGATCAGGCCGGGTCCACCGGACTCAAGGACAAGGTAAACAACCACTATGTGGAGATATTCGGCGCGTCGATTGCTCTGGGCGTGATTGCCGCTGCAGCGCAGACCACTAACGTCAATCAGGGATACAACGAATCGGGTTCGGAGGCATACAAGTCCGGCATCGCTTCCAGCCTTTCGCAGTCGAGCGCAAATGTGCTCGACCGCTTTATCAACATTCCCCCGACGATCACCATCCGCGAGGGCCATCGCATCAAGGTCTACATCACCCAGGACATGCTCCTGCCCGCATACGAGAACCATGACATGCCGGGAGTGATGTGATGCGCATGGTTCTCTACGTTCTCGCCTGTCTCCTGATGGCCGGCTGCGGTGTTCCACCGCCGCCCAAGCCATCGCCTTATCGGTACATGACGTCCGAACGCGCCGAGGCGAGTTCTCCGTCCTGCACCGTCTCCATTCACCTGTAACTCATCGGAGGTTTCACCATGAAAGCAGCAAAGATGCTTGCATTTCTCTCCGGCCTGCTGACTGCACTCGCGCCTGCGGCGCACGCGCAGTTCGGCAGCGGCATCGTCTATGACCCAACCCAAAGCGCCCATGCCATTCAGCAACTCAGCCAGGGCGAGCAGGAACTCCAGCATTGGGCGACGGAACTCCAGAACTGGGAACAGCACCTCCAAAAAGAAGAGCAGATTTATACGACCGCGTACCAGACCATGAATCAGGTTGTCGCGGCCTACAACCTCGCCTATCAGATGTCGCGAATGCCGCAGAACCTCGCTGCGCGTTACAAAGCCGATTTCGCGCAGTGGACCAATCTCACCAATCCCAGCTTTACCGCGGCAAACACCTCCGGCATAACCTCGGCGTGGTTGAATGCACTCAATATCGGCAACCCGACGAGCGCCGCCTCTGCCTACGGCGGTGCGTCGATCCAGTTGCAGAGCTATCCATCGAGCCGCCTCTCGGCACTCGACGCGACGACCCAAGGCACGGTCCAGAACCAATATGCCAGCTCCGAGATCGGCCAGGTCAATGTAACCAATCTTCTGTCCACGCTGGGCACGATTCGTTCGGACTCCCAGGCGTTCCAGCAAAAGCTCGCCAACCTCGAATCGGATACCTATTCGACTGACCCCAGCCTTCAGACCGAGGTCGGGGTGCTGGCGAAGATCAACACCGCCACAATGTTGCAGGTCCACTCGCAGCAGGACGCTAACCAGATTCTTGCTGCCGCCGCACAGCAACAGGCTCTCGATGCAAAAGACAAGCTCGACGAGCGCAATCGCCTTATCAACCAGTCGATCTACTTCCAGCAGAACTTCTCGAACACCATGCAGAACGTGAACAACGGTGTGAGTAATTCGATGCGCAACATCTCTCTTAGCCTCAACGGGAGCAACTGATGGGACAGAACATCTTCTCTGCGCTTGCGCAGGCCATCACGCAGTTGCTCTCATCTCAAGGCAGCACACTCCAGGCCACGGGGCTCGACATCTTCCGTGGCCTGGCGGTGATCCTCATTGTCTGGTTCGGCATCAAGTCCGCCCTGTCCGCTTCGCAGGGACATGGCGGTGGCTTTAACTTCGCCAAATTCGCCGACCTGATCCTGATGATCTCATTCGGACTGGGGATGCTGACCTACTACTCGACGCCCATCCCCGGCACCAGCTACAGCTTCAGCGACCTCATCACCAAAGAGGGTTTACAGCTTTCGTCGCAGATCGAGTCCAACCAGACGCAAGAGATCGCCGACACCATCACCAACGCCGAGCAGCAGCTTGGCGCACCTCCCGGCAGCTTCAACATCCTGGAGGATCTGACCTACTTGCTGATTGTCCTGATATTGGCGGCGATGGAGGCAACAGCCTTTTGTGTCATCGCCTACGGCTACGTTGCCGCTGCCGTCTGCGTGCTCATCGGCCCCATCTTCATTCCGTGGTTCATCGTGCCGAAGATGGACTGGCTGTTTTGGGGATGGCTCAAGGCATTCATCGGCTTCTCGTTCTATCAGGTTGTTGCGGCAGCCTTCATCTTTGTTTTCTCGAAAGTCCTTACGGGGACGTTTCAGGTCATCGGCACCATCAGCATCTCGAACGCATTCACCGTGCTGCCCGCGCTGCTGGTCACGCTCGCCGTGTGTGTCTACGGCCTCTTCAAAATACCGGAGCTGACTGCGTCCATCCTCAGCGGTCGCGTCGGCACCTGGGTTAACCCGACAGGAAACTAATCATGACCAAGCAAAGCACTTTCGCCACTACGGACGCCGGACACAGATTCCTCGAATTGTATGCCGAGCCAGTCGTCACGAACACGTATTTGAAAGTCGCGCTCCTCGTGCTCTCAGTCGTTACGCTCGCTTCGCTTGCGCTCCTCTATAGAGCACAGACCGCTGCCTTGCGGCTGAAGCCGCTCGTCATCTCGATCTCTGACATCGGGCGCGGACAGGTCGTGAACTATGCCGACTTCTCGAAAGTGCCAGTAGAGCGTGTCAGCAAATACTATCTCGCGCGTTGGGCAGTGCTTTACTACGGCCGCAATCATGCCACGTTGCAGCGGGACTTTGCCGAGTCACTGAATTTCCTTTCCAACGAATTGCAGTCCGCAACCTTGGCGCGCGTTACCAAGGCCAAAACACTTGAGACCTTCCTGCTCGATCCCGGCGCACCGAACGTGGACATCGAGATCAAAGCTGTGGTCCTTGAAGACACGCGCCAACCGCCGTATCGCGCGCATGTGGAATTCGAGAAGGTCTTTCGTTCACTCGGAGACCAACAGGAACAGAAGCGCGAGCGGTGGATGGCCAATGTCGTCTATGGCTTCCGCGAAGAAGTCCCCAACGAAATGCTCCTCACCAACCCGCTCGGCCTCGTCATCAGCTACGTCCACGAGGACCAGGCATTCGGGAACTGACGGTTATGGTTGCTAATGCTGTATTCATTGCCACCCTGGTTTTCCTGGCGCTGGGCTTCGGCCTGATGCACGAGCTGCATTTCCTCGTTCCCTGGCGCACCCTCATCCTGCACAACTACCTGGGAACGATCGCTGCGTGCTGCGCTCTGCTGTTCGCCAATCTTCTCGGCGTGACTATTTGGATCGAGCGCAAGTTCTTCCTGCGTGACACCGGCCGCAAACTTCGCCACCTCGATCAGGAGATTCATTCCGGGCAGAGCGAACTATCCGATGAGATTCTTTCCCGCTTCGGAGAAGACCGGGAGCAGTAGCCATGATGAGCGAAGACCAATATATCGATCGCACTCCGGATCTTGTCGCCAAAGTCGGCAAGATGCGCGAAACCGCAGAGAAAGAAATGAACCGCTTCACGTGCGCCGCCGACTACGACGTGCGCCGGGTTGTGGGCCGGAAGCCGAAGGACCCGCCGCAGTCGACGAACGCTGGTCATCCGGCAACGGAAGTTTCGGCAACGACAACTGGGAGCTGCAGCGGTACGGAGGGCGCATGAGGCTGGATATTCCGCAGGAAATCCCGCGCAGCCGCGAGATTGCACCAGAGACTCCGAGTGCTCCCGAGCGAAATCCATCTCAGGAAGCGCATCCGATTCTGCGGCGTCTGAAGGCGCTGGCGGACCGGGCCGGGGAATACAAGTTGAACCATGAGCCGTCGCGTCGCACACAGCCTGCGATTGCGCGCCGGGAACGCGAAGCGCCAGCGCGCTCGCATGAGGCCAGAGACCCGCGGGATACTCATGATGCCCGGCGTACGCAACGGAATCGCATCCCATCGGAAACCATTGGCATGACACTGCGACCCGAGGAGCGCCGCGCCATGCTGGAATTGGGCCGGTTCCGCGTCGTGCGCACGGGCGATCTGGCCGACACGATCTATGACGGCAAACAACGCAAGCTCGAAGAAGATCTGAAGTATCTGCGCGAGAAGGGACTCGTTACTACCCGCCACATCAATCTGCGCCGCGATGGAAAACGGTCCATCGAGCGCGTCGAGGTTGCGGCGCTGACCCAGGACGGCCGCGCGTGGTTGCGGAAGAGCGGCGAAATTCCCAGCGGGCAGACCATCTATGCCGGTTTCGTGAAGCCGCGTGAGATCGAGCACGACTCGCTGATCTATCGCGCCTATCGGAAAGCGGCGGAGCGCATCGAAGGGGGCGGTGGGACAAACCTGCGCGTGAAACTCGACTTCGAGATCAAAGCCGATGTACAGAAAGCCATCTATGCGGAACGGAAAGCCGATCCCCAGCGCGACATCTCCGAGGTCAAACAGGAAGTAGCCGAGCTGTCCGAGCTGCCGTTCGTCAACGGACACATTCAGATTCCCGATGCGCGCATCGAGTTCGACCGCAAGCCGGAGGCCGATCTAGACCAGGAGCAGGGCTCGCGCACCGGCCATGAAGACATCGAAGTGCTGACCGCCGCTTACAGGAGCGGACATCTCCGCGCCAAGGCGCAGGCGGGTTTCCGCGCCTATGCCGCGAGAGCCGACCGCGCCAGCATCAGCGCGCGGATCGAAGACGACCACGACATGATGCGGGACATTATGGATCTTTGATGCCTGACTACGATCCCATTCCGGTCTTGCAGTCCGTCGGATACACCGAACGCGAGGCCGCGTTCCTGTATCTAGTCGCATTGCACTCAGGTTATTTTCTGCGCCGGCAGTATGGGCAATTCATTAGCCGGGAGCGCGGAGCAATTGCCGAGCAACTACTCCGCAAGGCCGCAACGCTGGGTCATCTTCAGAGCATCGCCTGCGGGCAGGCTCGGTCCGTGTATCACCTCGCGTCGAAGCAAATGTACGAAGCTGTTGGGCTGACTGTCTCGCAGCACCGCCGCGTGAAGGGCGACGCCGAGATCAAGCGCCGCCTCATGGTGCTCGACTTCGTTCTCGACCATCTCGGCGAGACGCTTCTCGATTCCGCGGAATCGAAGACCGGCTTTTTCGTGGATACGCTTGGCCTAGGCGATAAAGTACTGCCACGTCTCGGCGCTCTGCTCTTTCCCGAAGAGTTCCCGATTCTGCTCGGCGCTGGTCGCACTGTTCGTTTCACCTTCGTCGATGAAGGCGCTCTCTCGAACAGTGGATTGAAGACTTTTCTTCGCCGGCATCGCGCCCTCTTCGGTGCGCTGCCTGGCTTCGAGTTGCTGTATATCGCTGACTCCGATCATAACTTCGAGCGAGTAGGCAAGGTCTTTGCCGCCCTTTTCCCCGCGAGGAAAGCGTTGGGGATGACAGCCCTGACGCCTCGGGGTGTTGACCACTTTCTCGAATACCTTCACGCCCGCGAGAGCTATGACACGCGAAATCGATCCATCCCTTTGCGCGACCTTGAGGTACTGCACGAAGGCGAGTTCATCTACACGACGCTTGAACATCAGGCTCTTTACGCAGCGTGGAAGATCGGGAGCACATCCGCCGAGAAAATCCGCCAGCGATTCCACCAGCAAGGGCCACTGGCAAAGTTCACGGCCATTGTTCTTCCGTATCGCTTTCCGTTGTTTCAGTTTCGCCAAGAACGCAATAGAGAGCCGGGTCTCGGGTCTAGTCAGCGGTCTAGAGCCTTGCCTTTCTTTGAGGAGCAAGTACATGAGTAACAACTACTTACCGGAATGGATAGATGTGCAGGGGTGTATGCCGGGGGTGGGAGCGACCCCAGGCTTGCAGCCTTCCCGCGTCGGCTCCGCCGCGCTGGTCGCTCCCACCCCCGGCCTCGAACTGTCCGAACGGCGTACCGAATCAGGTCCGAGTTGGGATCTGGTCCAGGCCGGAACCGGTACCAGATTCGTACCGGACCTGAACTAAAACATTTACGACTTAGGCTGTGATCTCAGCCGGAGAGGAACCACCGATGAGCCGATTGAAAATCGAGCACGGAGCGAGCAAGGTCAATCTTGTGCTGCTTAAAACAAACATCGAGGACACCATTGCGGCGGACATCGATCTGATGGCAGAGTGGTCGAACAACGAGCGCAGATACATCGTCAACGAGCTGCTGCGCTTTGCCATTGACCAGGCTGAGGACTTTCAACAGTACAAGGCCAGCGCCGCAGCCAATGCCGCGCAGCCTGCCAACAATTCCAAGACGTTGCTTGGCCCGAGTAAACCAGCAGCGGATTTGTCTCCCAAGCCGGATGCCGTTGTATCCGGCGCGGCCAGCCGCGCCTAAGGAGGTATCGAGACTATGTATCGCTTCCCCCAACTTCAACCGGTTATCCGCCCGCTGGTCGAGTACCGCATCCTGCTCTCGCTGGGCCTCAGTGCGGCGACCGGAATCGTCCTCAACGGTCTTCATCCCGTCAACGGAGCGAATCCGCTGCTGCGCCTGATCGAGTTGGAACGGCCGTGGATTTTTCATGGATTGGTATTGGGTTACCAGCTTTCGCTGTACAGCACGCCGTTCCTGGTCTTTTCTATGCTGTTCTCGCTTGTTTACGTTCACCTGTACAGGGAACGTACCGAGAGAGCCGCCGGCGCGCTGCCTCCGTATCCCGATCCACTGACCCGGCTGGAGTTGTCGCTGGTCATCGGCGAGGTCCACCACCAGCTTGTGCCGAAGCCAAGCATGGCTCCCCAATGGCTTTCGATTGCCGAGCGCGGCCTCTATACGGGCATCGCATCGTTTGGCTCTATAGGCAGTGGCAAGACCTATGGGTTGATTTTGCCGGCGATGAGGCAGTTGTTCGCGTATTGCGCCAATGATGCGGAACGCAAGCTCTCGGGCATCGTGCTGGAAGTCAAAGGCGACCTCTGCCGCCAGGTCCAGCGCATTCTGAAATGGTGTGGCCGGGGCCAGGATTATGTCGAAATCTCGCTCGAAGGCAACATTCGCTACAACCCGTTGAACAACACACTCGACCCTTACGCCCAAGCATTCAACATTGCCTCCATCATCACGTCCATCTGGGGCAAGGGCAAGGAACCATTCTGGCAGCAAAGCTATACAGATCTCGTCCGGTACATCATTCTGCTCCATCGCATCCGCGATGGGTACGTCACGATGGTCGATCTCTTTCGCATCGCGGCCAGCGCGGGAAAGCTGGAGGAGATGCTGATTGAGGTTGGGTCGCGCTTCAGCCCGACAGCTTACATCGGTATAGAGAAGGACACGTATCGAGAATGCGAATCGCTACTGTCTCCGCTGGGATTCGAGTGGCGGCTGGATGCGAACCTCTATCTGGCCGCACGGACGGAAGAGTTGGAACGATTGCTTACGGAGCAGACTTCCGCGGCATTCGGTGTATACACTCGCAAGCCGTACCAGCCGGAGCACCGCGACCGCTTCGAGAGCGTCCAGTATTGGTACTGGGAGCACTGGAAATTCTTCCGCTCCGAAGTCAAGACCTCCATCGTGCAGGGCATCGTGGTGTTTCTCTCGTTGTTCGAGACCGATCCCCAGGTGCGCCGCGTCTTCTGTCCGCCGAAGGAACTCTACGAAGGCAAGCTCTCTACCGCCGATCCGCACGGGAAGGTTCTGCCGCCCTTTGATGAACTGATCGAATCCGGCGCCGTTGTTGGATTGAATTTCCCGGTGGCTCTCAATCCCGCGCTCGCCCGTACCATCGGAACCATGATGAAGATTGATTATCAGCGGGCCGTGCTGCTACGCATCCCCAGGATGGACGCCGAACCGGACAGGCATTACCGCCCGACCGTCTTCATCTGCGATGAGTACCAGAACTTCGCTACCGTTGGCGGGGACAATCCTACGGGCGATGAGCGATTTCTGTCCCTCTCACGGCAGCCGCTGTGCATACCCATTGTGGCGACCCAGAGCGTGTCTAGCCTCATTGAGGCTCTGCCCAATGAGGGCGTGAAAACGCTGCTCCAGGCATTCCGCACCAAAGTGTTCCTGACTACTACTGATCCCGAAACCGCCCGCTACGGCTCCGAGCTGTGCGGCAAGGCGGACAGGACACGAATCAGTTACACCGTCTCTGAGTCTTCCACCAATGCCAATGTCGGCTGGTTGAGTGGTCGCACTTCCGCCAGTAAGGGATCGGTCTCCGCTTCCAAGCAATACCAGAAACATAAGGAGCCGCTGTTCGAGGAGAAGGCGTTCTTTGAATTGAAGAACGCCCAGTCTATTGTGGTGGCCTTCGATGGAGTGAGTCCGCTGCCAGCGACCTACTGCTACCTGAAACCCGATTTCCTGCCAGCGAGCATGACCTGGTTCGAGCAGGAGCGGATTGGCTTCAATCCAAAGAAGGTGCAAGCGTGAGTTACGAAGTTATCATCCCATTCTTGAAGCCCATCGAGCACCTGCTCGAATCCGAGACTGTGTCCGAGATCATGGTGAACCCCGACTCCTCAGTGTGGATCGAGGAAAGCGGGTGTGTCCAATTGCTTCGCGGCATTCGGTTCGACGACGGAGCATTGCAAACCGGCCTTGAGGTGATCGCCAACCGCTTCGGCAAAAAGTTCGACGCCGACTCACCGATCATGAACCTGCGCCTGCCAGACGGCAGCCGCATGGCGGCCATGATTCCGCCGGTCGTCAATCCTCGGCCCGCAGTCACCATCCGCAAGTTCACATCGCGCAACTTCACCCTTGCCGACCTTGTGCGCAGCCAGATGCTCACCGAAGAGCAGGCATCCACACTGACGGATGCGGTTCGGACCGGCGAGAACATCCTGATCGCAGGCGGCACGGGAAGTGGAAAGACAACACTGCTCAACGTGCTCGCGGATGCAATCTCCGAGAATGAACGCATCCTTATCATTGAGGACACAGCGGAACTTCATATCCGTAAACCGCACATCGTCTCCGCCGAGTCCCAGACCGATACGCATCGCAACGCTGTCACCTTCGATGATTTATTGAAAGCTGTTCTGCGACATCGCCCGGATCGCATCATCGTCGGTGAAGTGCGCGGAGCCGAAGCCAGGACACTGCTCGACGCCATGAACACCGGACATCGCGGTACCTTGGCCACCATTCATGCGAGCTCCGCAGAGGAGGCTTTGCACCGGCTTGCCACCCTCGCCTTGCGAGCCGGCGGCGCGTCCGCTCTCGATACGGTAGTTGCCGAAGCAAGGCGAAGTCTCAACCTCGTGGTCTTCATCTCCCGTCGCGACGGGCGACGTTCGATAGAGAGCATTATGGCAGTGACGCGGGCCTGAGAATCGCCAAAACTGGTAAACACTGCCCACCCTCCAGAAGAGGCGATGGTATCTTAGGCCGGACCGGGTTCAACCCTTAACTGGAGCCGGATCTTGATGCTCATGCAGTATCTCCAGATCCCCTTTGTCGCCTCGATAGTGTTTCGCGTGAACGGAAGTCTCGACAGCAAGGTCGATTGAAATCTGCGTCCCATCGTCGAATGCGATATAGACCTCCCGCCCGTATGGCGGATCGTCATAAACACGAAGACATCGAATCACTCGATCGACGGCCTCGGGCAGTTCCATATACGGACGGCTCACGGTATCCTCCCCAGCAATCGCAACGTTCGAACGAAGACAGAATAACGCAACAGAGTGGCCCTTATTAGGGGAACCAGTCCGAGATTTTCAACACTGTCTTCTGTGGGGGAACAGAAGCCGGAGACAACCCGGAAGTCGAGGCGGGCCAGAAACGCTCCGTTTCAGAAAGCCTATGATGGCTTTCTAGAACGGTTGATCGCCGCCCGTCAAGAGGCAAATCTGACACAGCACGAAGTATGCGCCCTCATAGGCAGACCGCATACCTTCCTTTCGAAGTGCGAAAGCGGCGAACGAAGCATCGACGTGATGGAACTCCTTCAGCTCGCTCAAATCTACAAAAAGTCGGTGAGTCATCTCCTTCACTGATCTCTGGTTCTAGCGGAATCCGTCCATCTCCTCAAGTACCCTGTCCACAAATACCTTGAGTGTCGGATGCCGGTTGTCTTCCCTGAAGAACAGTCCGCACTTTCTGAAAAGCTTACGCGGCGTCAGGGGCTTCCCAACCACGGAAGGCTTGAAAACCGCCGAAGCCCCCAGGATGCAGATGCCCATGTTGTGTTCAACCATCGTCACGGCCTCCGGCGGGCCGAAGGCGTCCGCCGCGATACGCAGTGAAACTCCGAATCCTGCGAAGAACTCCTCGATCTCCAGGTGCATCGCCGGTAACGGTTCACGCGCGACGGCGATGATCGGCTCTCCATCAATATCCTGCGGACGAATCGATGGCTTCGCCGCCAGCGGATGCGTACTCGGCATGCAGACCACTACCGGCTCTTCAAACAATACGTACGAAATCAGGTCCGATTCAGAGACCGGGAGATATCCAAAGCCTGCATGGATCGTTCCGTCGGCCACGCGGTGAACGGCAGTCGAAGTGAGCAGGGGAATGTGCTCGATGTGAGTGTCCAGGGCGCCATTGAGGCGAAGCTTCAGAATCGAAGTCAAGATTCGAGGCGGCAAGTAAGTGGAATGGCCGACGATCAAACGCCCCGATTCCAGTTCCAGCAACGACAGTGTCTTGTCCTCTGCGAGCAGAACCTCCTCCAACGCCTTGACCGCATCGGGGTAGAATTGCTTGCCCGCTTCCGTAAGCTCCATGCCGTTCTCTGTTCGCAGAAACAATGCATTGCCGATAACTGCGCTTGCGGCCTGAACCCGTTTATAGACCGCTGACGGGGATAAGCCCAGATCCCTTCCAGCCTGCTCCATGGTCTTCTTCTGAGCGAGCGCCACTACCGCCACCATCATGTCGATCGTGATCCGCGGGATGCGCATTGACACCTCGACAGAACCAGCGGGAATCGGTGCACGACTCAGGACGCAACAGGCTCAAAGGAAGCCGTGTCATGGAGCTATGGACGGCAGGGCTTCGAAAACGGAAGCATGCAGCATTTTCTGGGGCTACCTTCTTGTTCTGTTTGCCGCATCTGCCTGCGATCGATCGGCGCCGTCTGCGACGATCGAACATGGGGTAACACCATGAAAGTGGAAAGCCCATCGGATCTCAACCCGCTCAAGCCGCTTTGAGCGGCTCACACCGTAAAGCCTCCGGCTTTGCCGGAGGATACTTATTGAGTGGAGGCACAGCAGGTTTCCATCGCAGGTTGTCCATGATACTGGAGTGCATGCCTGCGCATGTATTTTGCAGTTTCGGTCAAGTAACTAAGGTACACAGACTTTAGTTATGCGAAAGAAGCTTTAATAATCCGTTGGGAATCTGCTGTATGACAATGCCTAACCCACCTGTTAGGCTTCTAAGTAGCAGCATCACGCGACGTTTATTATCTAAATAAATACCTGTACTGGTTACTTGAACATCTCTCTGTGATTAATCCAATGATCGCTTGACATTGCGCGGTCTTCGCGTAAGAGTATCGTCGTTCAATCTTCATAACTCTGTGCCGTCGTGAAATTGTGGAAGCATGCTAAAAAATGAGGTTTCGCGTCTTCCGAATCGAGGAATCATGAAAAGCTACGTGATAGTGCCGCTATTGACCGGCGCGATTGCCATTTCAAGCTCAGCCCCGGCTCAACAAACTACACCAACTGCGGTGTCCTATTTGCAGGAATCGCTCACTGCGATGGTGGGGAAATCGACAGTCCAAGATGTGACACTCAATGGAACGGCTGAGACTATCTCCGGATCGACGGATGAGACCGGCTCGTTTATCGCATCCTGTGCCGTGAACGGATCCAGCCGGTTGGAATTGCAACTCTCGTCTGTTTCGCGCACCGAAACCCGGCAGACGACCAATGGGGTTTTAACGGGGATTTGGGTAGACAGCCACGGCGAGCAACACTTGATGGCAGGGCACAACCTCGTCACACCACAGGCTTGGTTCTGCCCCGATATTGCTCTCGCCAGATTTCTTCAGGACAGCAGCCTCGCCATCCAGTTTATGGGGAACGAATCGAAGAATGGCGCGGCCGCCGACCACTTCAGCATTGCCGCACCGGCCGCCGACAAAACCGCGCCGAACGTCTTAATAGCTCATTTGACGAGGGTGGACTTATTCCTCGATCCTGCGACTCTACGGCCGGTCGCCTTGGATTTCAACATTCACCCCGACAACAACGCATTGATTGACATTCCCGTCGAGATCCGCTTCAGCAACTACGCAAGCGTTGATGGCGTTTGGATTCCCTTCACGGTTGAGAAGTATGTGAATTCCACCCTTGCTCTTAAGTTGCAGGTGAACTCTGCCTCAACAGCGACGGCCAGTTCGACAAATCAATAGTCTCTCGCAACGATGTGGAGATTGCTCATGAAAAGCACGCGTCTTTTTACTATCGTCAGCGTTTTGATTCTCCTCTGCATTCCTGCGTTGGCGCAGGTTTCCACCGGAACTCCGAGCTACGGCAGTTTTGACGGAGGCCCCGACATTATCAATCTGGGCAATCTGAATGCGAACTGGACCATTCCGGTTATCAACAAAGCCGGTCGTGCCGGCATGAACTTCGGGTATAACCTTGTATACGACAGTTCCATATGGTATCCGGTCACCTCTGGCGGCACCACAACTTGGCAACCTGTTGCCAACTGGGGATGGAAGGGCTTAACAGAAGCGGGTCAAGCCTACGCCAGCTATTTGATGACCACTACAAGTGGAAAATGCGGCCAATACGGTACAGGGTCATACTCGGAAACGAGCTACTCAGGTCTCGTTTATTCCGATGCAGTGGGTACAATGCATCACTTCGGCAATGGAGGTACATACATAACGTCCACCGGAGGTACCTCCTGTCCCACTGCTGGAATTTATCCCCCTCCCTCTGCAAACATGACTATCACCGCTGGCGATGGGTCGGGCATTACGGCGATATCTTCAATAAGCTCGAGCGGGTTCTCGGTCTACTTCATAACCAAAACCGGAGCGGTCATAAACCCGCCTATCTACATCAATGTTGTCCCCACAACGTCGTCTTCGACCACCACCGACAGCAACGGCAACGAAATCACTATGACGAATGGTGTCTATACAGATACACTTGGTCAAACTGCGCTGAGCGTTGTCGGAACGGCTCCTTCCAACACGACTCTTTCCTACACCAATGCTTCGGGAACCAGTACATACACAGTCGCATACACTTCCTACAACATTAAAACTGCCTTCAACTGCTCTACCGTCGGCGAGTACTCCTCTACCGGCGTCTACCTGGTGAGCAGTATTACGCTTCCAAACGGGGATGGAAGGAGCTACCAATTTTCATACGAACCGAATCCCCAAAACCCGTCTTATGTGACAGGTCGCCTTGCTTCCGTAACGCTTCCCACAGGAGGCACCGTCTCCTACGTCTACACGGGAGGTAGCAACGGAATAGAATGTTCGGATGGCAGCACGGCGGGGTTGAATCGAACTACACCGGATGGAACCACGGATTATGCGCGGAGCGGTTCGGGAACCCAGTGGACAACAAAAATCACCAAGCCAAGCCTCACCAACGGCGTTCAAGACGTAACGTCGATTAATTTTCTGACCGGAACAATTTACTACCAGACCAACTTCTATGAGATTGAGCGGCAGAACTATGCGGGGTCGAGTTCGCTTTTGGAAACAGTTCTTCACTGCTATGCGACGTGTTCTCCGACTGCTGGCGATAGTGGAACGTCGGTTAATTTGCCTATTACTAAGATCCAGACCACTGCGCAGTGGCCGAACTCCTCGGGAATATCATCGGGATCGATCGATACCTTTGATTCGACGGGGAATGTAGCAACGCATGCTGTCTATGATTATGGAAGCGCCGGATCGGGAGTTTTTTCCTCAACCCCATTGCAAACGACAACCTACTATTACGATATCCTCGAATCCACGTCTGGAGACAGCAGTTACCCTGCAGAAGTAAAGGTGGCGGATGGTGCGGGAAATACCGTTTCAGACACCATATCTTCTTATAACGAGACTTCCGTGGTTGCCACTAGTGGAACCCCTCAGCATACGAGTGCAACTTACCCATTCAATAGGACCAGTATTAAGAAATTGGTGACAGGAACCACCTGGCAAAAGTCGACCTACACGTATTTTGACACCGGCAATGTCGATACTTCTACCGATGTCAACAACGGGGTGACGACCTACACCTATGGGAACTGTGGCAACTCGTTTCCAACCTCGGTCACCAGCCAAACAGGGGGCAGCACCGTAACATCGTTGACGACATCAGCTACCTGGAACTGCGTTGGCGGCGTGCCGCTTACCGGTGTGGATGTCAACGGGAACACGACCACCTACAGCTACGGGAGTGATCCGTACTGGCGGCCCATATCAGTCACCAGTGGGACTGGAGCGACGACGAGCTACAGCTATCCAACCAGTTCATCGAATTCGTCGTCCGTAGCGATGAACTTAAGTGGATCCACGTCCACTAGCACATCGGAAACCACATACGACGGCTTGGGCCGCACTCTTGTCCAGCAGACACTCCAGGCTCCCGGCTCTTCATACTACGACACGGTGGCCATTGCGTACGATTCCCTGGGCCGAATCGCGTCGCAAACACTGCCCTATGCCGGAACCCTCGGACAGGACGCACCCGGCAACCCCGGCACCACAACCACGTACGACCCGCTCAATCGCCCCACGCAAGTCGCTGACAGCGGAGGTGGAACCAAGACATACGCCTACACACAGAATGATGTTCTCGTAACGGCTGGCCCGGCTCCCAGCGGGGAGAACGCCAAGAAGCGCAACCTGGAGTACAACGGCGCGGGCTGGCTCACATCTGTTTGCGAGATTACTTCCTCGTTGCCTGGATACGGAGCATGCGGCCAGACAACCGGCTATCAGGGATACCTGACCAAGTACACATACGACGGCGGACGCCTTACCCAGGTTCAACAGAACGCGCAGCCTGGCTCCTCCGGTACGCAAACCCGGACGATCAGCTACGACGACCTTGGCCGAAAGATCTCCGAGACAATTCCCGAGTGGAGCGCGGGTGGCACAGGCCCTGGAACGAGCACTTACACTTACGATTCGGCCAGTGGGTGCGGCGGCAGTTCGACGGGCGACCTTATCAAATCGGTTGACAACATGGGCAATGCCACTTGCTTTACATACGACCTGCTCCACCGGCCGACTTCGTCTTGGGTTGCGTCTGGTAGTTACGCCTCGGTCACGCCGGCCACATATGCGGTATACGACGCTGCTAGTTACAACGGGACCGCCATGCAGAATGCGTTGGGGACGGTTGCCGAAGCCTACACATGCAGCACATCACCTTGCTCATCCAAGCTGACCGACATTTTCTTCAGTGCATCTCCTGCTTCGGGGAACACGGCGGGAGGTATCCAGATGCAGATGTGGGAATCTACTCCGCACTCAGGCGGCTACTTCCTCACCCAGGACACCTATTATCCCAACGGAGCAGTCGGCGCCATCTCCGCTTCGCTCGTTGGAGCATCCACCGGAAGCACAACCAATCTCATCACAGATTCCACGCAAGTTGCCGGCAGCGGGTGGTGGCAATACTGTGCAGGAAATTCAAACGGGATGGTGCTCGATACGCCAGCGGCTTCAGCACCGGACGGATCGCATACCGCTACACAATTCACCATGCCGAGTAGCTATGCGTGTGGCAGCGCGGGTCCGTGGGGAGCATTGACAAATGTCCAAGGAGGATTGACTGCTGGCGCTACGTATACAGTCAGCGCTTGGCTCAAAGGGGCGGTTGGCGGAGAGTCTGTACTTGTCGGCCTCAACGACTGCATGGGCGCAGGGTTTACGCTAACAACCTCGTGGCAGCGTTATACTGCGACGTTTTCTTCTATTTCATCAGATGTAGCGACCTGCGAAGGTGGAGCGGGAATCCGGGGCTTTCAGGTAATTGGCTATACAGCGAATTCGACATACTATATCTGGGGGCCGCAGACTGTGCAGGCTTCAACGGAAGAGCCTTATGTTGCAACCACAGACGGGGCGGGTACGTATATCGGCATCCCCAGCTTGACCTTTGGCCTGGACGGCGAGGGGCGTCCTTCTTCAGCTACAGACCTGACAAACAACCTCAATCTCGTCACGGCGACCGCGTATAACTACGCCAGTTCTCCCACTAGCATCACCTACGGGAATTCGAGCACGGGCTCTGGAAATGACGTTGATAGCTTCGGCTACGATTCCAATACCTATCGACCCACGAATCTGACCTACACCATCAAGCCATCTTCCGGCTCGTACGCCGTCTCCACCGCCCTCACCTGGAATGCCAACTGGTCACTGCAGCAGATGGCGTACACAGACGGCAGCCCATCTCCCTTGAGCCAGACTTGCATCTACTCGGCCGATGACCTCAGCCGCATCGCGTCGACCAGTTGCGGCACTTCTACCTGGGGACAGAACTTCGCTTACGATCCATTCGGCAACATCAAGAAGACAGTGCCAGGCGGCTACGCAGGCACAGCGTACAACCCAACTGGATACAGTACCGTCACGAACCAGGTCTCCGGCGGAATTACGCCAGCGCCTACCTACGACGCAAACGGCAACCAGACGACAAGCACCCCTGCCACACTCACCTGGAATGCGCTCAACCAGCCCATCAGCGTGAACTCGACCACAGCCACCTACGACGCGCTGGGCCGCATGGTCGAAAAGGGATCTGGCGGAACCTATACGCAGTTCGTTTACCGCCC
>JBAWCO010000425.1:0-14096 GCA_049590315.1 Occallatibacter sp.
GGGTTGTGCCCCCCGGCGGGGATCAGGCTCCCTCCCACAAACGCGACTGATGCAAGCGAGTAGACAGATCCCAGCTCTCCGATCGTGTCGAGCAGCACAATTTCGCCTGCCTTGAGCGAGCGAAGCACGCCCGCCCTCTCCGAAGGCCAATCCGAGCGTTGGATCCAGTTGAATTTGGACCCCCGAAGAATCGCGGCCACAGCAGCAAACCGCTCCGGATGCCGCGGCGCAAGAACCATCCCCAACTCTGGATCGGCTCCCAGCAAGCCCGGCCATGCATCCAGCAGCGCAGCCTCTTCGCCGTCGAGCGTGCTCCCTGCCACAACCAGCCGCAGCCCTTTGCCCTGAGCTTTCAGCAGGCGAGTAGCCTCAGCCTCCTCCGCCACCCGCACATCGAACTTCAAATTCCCCGCCACCGATACGCGATCCGTCGTACACCCAATGGCCTTGAGCCGTTCTGCATCGATCTCGCTCTGCGCCAACACACAACTGATCCGCCCCAAAATCGGCTTCCACAGCCTCCGTAGCATCTGGTAGCGCGGCCACGACCGGTCGGAGACCCGCGCATTCACCACCGCCACCGGAATCCCCCGCCGAAAGCACCCGCTGAGCAAATTCGGCCAAAACTCCGTTTCCGCCAGCACCAGCATCCACGGCTTCAGCGCATTCAAATACGCCCGGACCGCCCACGGCAAATCCAGAGGGCAATAGAACACGCGATTACCCCCAAACCGTTCCCGAGCCAGCGCCTGCCCGGTTCGAGTCGTCGTCGAAACGGCAACGAAATACTCCGGCAGCACCGCATCCAGCGTCTTCACCAACCGTGAGATGGCCAGCACTTCGCCCACAGAAACCGCATGAATCCAAATCAGCGGCCGCTCACCCTGCCCCCTGAGCCCCACCAAGTCCGGCCGTACCCAGCCCAGCCGCTCCATCAGCCCCTCGCGGTACTTTTGCGTGGTCGCCATCCGCCAAAGCCACCAAGGCGATCCGATGGTGAGTGCCATCACCAGAACGAGATTGTATAAAAACAAAATCATGCGTTACGGAACTTGTCATCCTCCGGTCTAACCTTCAAATGATACAGTCGAGCACGATGAGAAACTTGCGGGCGATTCCGCTGTTCCTGCTCTGGCTGGCTCTGCCCGCCATGGCCGCCGACCACACTCCGCCTCCCGTGCAGCCGGCCACATCCTTTGCTGCGGTCGAGGTACACGACGACGAAAAGGTGGCCATCGCCGCCGAACCTTATGACACCAAAGAAAAGTCCGCCATCTTTCGCGTCGACTATCTCAGCCACGGCGTCATGCCCGTGCGCCTCATTGTCTCCAACAACGGAAACCGCCCCATCTCGCTGCGCGATGCCCGCATCCTCTTCCTCACCGCAGCCGGCGACAAGATTCAAGCCGCTGAACCGGAAGATGTGGAACGGCTGATGACGCGCAAGGAACGCGAGGGTTCCAAGCTACCCATGCCCGGCCCCATACCCGCCATCAAGCTCAAGCCCAAGGCAAGCAACAAAGAAATCGAGCAGGACTTCGACACCTTCGAATACCAGGCGCTGGTCGTCGAACCGCACACCACGCGCGCCGGTTTCCTCTTCTACGACGTCTCAGAACTCGACCATCCGCTCCGGGGCGCCAAGTTGCACCTGCACCTGCTTCGCAACGCTGAAGGCAACGAGCTCTTCTACTTCGAGATCCCCTTCGACAAGTACCTGACCTCCAAGTCAAATCAGATGAACTGACCTGCCGCGGCCATCGCCCTGTCGTTATTCGTAGTAGGTGGCTGTAGTGGTGTCCGTCTCCCAGATCGTGCAATCCTTCACGCGCACCCGCCCCGCGGTCATCCCGGCAAGCTGCTCGTTCGTCTGGTCGTAGAAATATTTAGCAATATTCTCAGCCGAGGGATTCAGCACCGTAAACGGCTCCAGGTCGTTCAGCATCTGGTGGTCGATGCGTTCAATCACCGGCCGCAGCACGTGCTTCAGCAGCTTGAAGTCCAGCAGCAGGCCGGCTCCGTCCAGCTCGGCGCCAGCCAGCGTGACGCGGACTTTATAGTTGTGCCCGTGCGGGTTCTCGCACTTGCCCTTGTAATTGCGGAGATAATGACCGGAAGAAAATCCGGCCTCCACTGTGACTTCGTACATCGGTATCAGCTCGATCCTGGCGGGAAGAGTCCCAGATTCCATTCTAGTCGCCCACCACCTTCACCGCACCGCGCTGGACAAAACGTCGAGTCGGCGAACGAAACTGCGGTTGCAGAATGAAACTGCGGTGCCCCATTCATCGAGCGTCCTTTGCTCGATGAGTGGGAAAGTATAAAGGCCCACTGCCGCCATGGGGGTCCTTCCTTCTTGTTTTTTGTTTCTTATCAGTCACCCATTGAAGTTTCAGCTCTCACGCTCGCCCCGCCGCTTTCGTCGCGCAGCCAGCCGAGTTTCCTCACTCCGCCGATCCACCTGCTCAAACAAGTGGCTCATCACGCCGATCAACGCCGACGCCAGCCCAAACAGCACCAGAAACATCGCCACCGTTCGCCACAGGGAACCGTTGGCCGGCAACCCCGGCTGAAAGCTCGAAGGCACCAGCGCCATACCCGCCGAGATCACAGCGAACAGCCCCAGCGCGGCGGCCAGTATGTAGAATGTGCGCGACATAAATAGAAGAGCGGCGAATGACCGCTGAGCCTGTTGCGATTCTACGCGGAGCGACCTGGCTCCCGGCCTTCCCTTGACACTGCCTGCAAACGCTCCTACGCTTTGAGTTATGAATCTTCAGCTTCCAGAACGCCAGGCTTCACAGCTCGCCAGCCTTGCCACGCGCACCGGTCGCAGCCCGGACGAATTGGTTGTGGATGCTGTGGACCGCCTTCTTGCTCACGAGGCTTGGTTTGATGCTCAAGTGCAATTGGGGATCGATCAAATCGCGCGAGGCGAATTCCTTGAAGAAGAAGAGATGGATGCGCGCGTGGCACGCCTGATTCGCGCGTGAGACGCCTGCGGTGGTCAATCGCGACGGCAGACGATCTTGAAGCGATTAGCAACTACCTCTACCTTCATCATCCCTCCTTCGCGGCTTCGACGCTGCAACGCCTCTACACCCGGGCAAAGTCCTTGAAGGAATTTCCTCTTGCCGGACGCATCGGCAAGAAGGACGGTACGCGTGAACTGGTGCTCGCACCTCTTCCCTATCTCATGATCTACTCCGTGGACGATCAAGCGGTCTACATCCTCCGCTTCCTGCACACCTCACAAGACAGATTATGAGACCGGAGCCTTCCGGAGTCGCATTTAGTCGAGGAGCGCCCCGCTGTCCACAACCATCACTCCCGCGCTATCAAACTCCGCCTCTATCCGCGCCACCGACCCATTCAGATCAATCGATCTGGAAGCATCGCGCAGAACCACCGCAGTCAACCCCAGCCGCCGCGCATCCAGCGCCGAGTAGCCCACGCAATAGTCGTAAGCCAGCCCTGCAAGAAACACGCGGTTCAGCCCGCGCTCCTCCAGATACCCGGCAAGCCCAGTCGGCGTCACGCGATCGTTCTCAAAGAACGCCGAATACGAATCGATCTGCGGACGAAACCCTTTGCGCAAAATCAACTCCGCTTGCGGCAGATGGAGCAATGGATGAAACTCCGCGCCCTTGCTGCCCTGCACACAGTGATCCGGCCAGAGAGTCTGCGCACTGTAGCTAAGTTCGATCGTCTCGAACGGCTGCTTCCCCGCGTGCGCAGAAGCAAAGGAAGTATGCCCCGCAGTATGCCAGTCCTGCGTAAGAACAACATGCTCGAACCGCCGCGCAATTCGATGGATCGGCTCAATGACGGCATCTCCCTCCGCCACGCCAAGCTGCCCGCCAGGGCAGAAATCGTTCTGCACGTCGATGACCACAAGGACATCGTGTGGAGTGATTTGCATGCAGGCCCCAATCCTACTTCATACCACTTGTAGCTTACAGCGGTCGGGATCCTCCGCCGCTACACGCGTCACAGATTTCGGGAAGGGTGTACATGCGGATTAAATCCCGCCATCAGGGTCTGTTGTGTCCTACTTCGCGATCAGTTTCACTCTTTGTATGTTTGGCTACATACATCTCGGCGTCAGCGGCGCTCAGCAGGCAGGTCATGCTCTCACCATCCTCCGGGTACATCGCAATTCCAACGCTGGCCGAACCGTGGAACGAGCAGCCTTCGAGAAAGAACGGCTCGTCAAAACACCGTCTCAGACGTTCGGTCACCTCCTCCATGTCTCTCCTACTGCGAACCGTAGGTATGAATGCAGTGAATTCATCTCCCCCGTAGCGAGCCAGCATGTCCACGTTGCGAAGCTGACGCTTCATTCGTAGCGAAGCCTCCTGCAGATAGATGTCCCCTACCCGGTGTCCGTACCGGTCATTGATCGACTTGAATCGGTCAAGGTCGATGTAGATGATTCCATGAATTCCACCTTGCAGATGCGCAACTTCGAGGGCTGTTCGTACGCGTCTCTCGAAAGAGAAGCGATTGTGAAGTCCGGTCAGCAGATCGAATTCTGAGCGGTGGAACAGGTCCGAATAGACGCGCCTGGATTCTATCGCCAAAAATGCAAGCCCGGCTGCCATCGAAATGATCTCGGACTCCGCGGGGCTCGGTACAGAATCTGCATCGAGGGCAACAAAGATTTCGGCCAGCGGCGAAACGGAACGGACCGGGATTCGTTCGCGAACCACGCGCAGGTTCGTCACGTCGGCCGGGCGGTTACCAGATTGAGCTCCATCGACAGTCAGGCACCAGCAGGGCGCGCCGTCGAGCCGCAATGAGACCATCTTTGTTACCTCGTGAAGAATCTCATCCACGGGGCGTTTTCCGTGAATGTCCTCGAGGATAGCGCTGCGGTGCCGCTCGAGCTTGGCTTCTCCTTCGATGCGCCCCGCCAGCGCCAATGCCTGTCTCTTCACCTTGCGGTCAAGCGCCCAGCCCCTTGCACCCACAATCAATACCAGGCCTACTAGAAACCCAACCACGATCAGCAAACTGCGCACGCTTACCATCGAAGGCTTCGCAACAACCGTAATATCGTCGAAGGAGCGCAGCAGAATGTTGAACGAGGATTCTTGACCCGGATTGATTGAGCCCGTGTCCAACATCGAGCAAATGCCAGTCACCTTGATCTTCGAACCAAGCGGTATCGACTTCATGGGAGAAAGTGCGGCACCCCCAGGTGGATGATAGTAGATAGCTGTAAGCATCCGCCCGCCGGACACAAGTACATACTCGTCCTGAGTTGCCAATCGCGCTTCCGTTGTTACCTCACCTTCGATCGACACTAAGTCATTCTGGTGCCCGCTAAGATTATCCGGGCTCCAGAAGCCCAGCTCCTGCCAGGTGGCCTCTTGAGGCTTAACTGGCGCCAAAATGTGGGTATCCTGGATCTCACCGTCGGCCAGCGTCAGTACGTGATCGTGCGATTCTGGAAATCCTGTCGCGTTGGCTTCGTCACCAAGTTGCAAAGGCTCATACGTGTGGGTAGAAATCCAGATGCTCTTTGCGCCGTCCTGAAGCACGATTGCCGCTCCGGGCTGGTAATAAGTAATGATCCCGTGTACACGGACCCTCTGTGTCTGATCTCCCACGTGATAGACAGAAAGAACCTGGTCCATGGGCATGAGAGGAAGCGTCCATGGGCTGGCACCTGCGTGCTTCATGATTTGGATGTCAGACAAACGGGGAATCTCGAGCAGAATTCCTGTTAACTGCATTTTGCTGTCGAAGTTACCGGCAACCACAGCGCTCAGTTCCACCTCGGAGTCAAGAAGACCATTTGGCGCGCGTGCGTCGTCGCTCACCACAAGGCCATCAACATAGCCGCCATCCACAACCACATGAAGCTTGATGACGCGTATTCCGTCTTCTGTCGCCATATCGGCGCTGCGGACCACGCCATGCACCTTCACCCGAATGCAATCTAGTTGTCCGCGGATCATCTGGTCGAAAGTGGCAGGTATTGGTTCGGGGAGTATGCCGTGACGCAAAAGTGTTACGCGATCGCCGACCACGTCCGGACGGAAACTGTCACGCGCGTGCCCCTCCACAAGTACCCGGTCTCCCGGAACTAGATTGGCGCCCTTTGTGTATTGGATATAGACGGCCTCACTGCCGTCTTGAACAAAGAGGTCCACGTCTTTACCGCTGTAGTAGGTAACCGTGGCCTCGAAGGCTGCGGCAAGCCCTTTTGCAGCCTCGTCATGGCTTAATTCATGAACCGCATGCAGAGTGGTGAGCGCGCCGGGCATCGCTGCATTCACGGCTGATGCCCATCCTAAAACAATTAGTACGGCGGCAAAGACACTCTTCATCAAACAACCCGAGTTCCGGCAGAAAACAGACGAACCTGTAAGCTCTTTATCGGCCGGAATCGCAAAAATGTAAATGCCACGTAAGTTCGGTTCGCGTTTGCTGCCAGGTCGTTGCGATCACACAGGATGCAGCTGGAAAACGCATTCCCGTGAGCTAATGGAGATTCGGGCGATGCTTCCTCACATTAGCCAGCAGAGAATGGTCCGCGGTCGGATGGTCGCCGACTCGGACAATACCTCAAATCAAAGTCACCATGTTCTTCCACAGATCACTTAGTCTTCGGCTCGAAGAACCTCTCCACATCCGTAATCGTCGCTGTCATACGATACGGCGGCAGACTGGCCAGAAACGTCTGCCCATATCTTTGTCTGCGAATGCGCGGGTCAAGCAGCACCAGCACCCCCCGATCCTCAAGCGACCGGATCAGCCGCCCAAACCCCTGCTTCAACGTGAGCACCGCCGCCGGAACCTGGTAATCAAAGAACGGTTTCCCTCCCGCCTCTTCAATCGCCTTCATGCGAGCAGACACCACCGGATCGCTGGGCACCGCGAACGGCAAGCGATCAATGATCACGCAGCTCAGCGATTCACCCTGCACGTCAACACCCTGCCAAAAGCTTGAAGTGCCAAAGAGGACCGCATTCGGCGTCGCGCGGAACTGCTCAAGCAGCGCCTTGCGCGGTGCGGTCCCATGCAGCAACAACGGAAATTCCAGCACCGGCAAAAGACGCTCGTAAAGGTCGCGCATCTGGCTGTAACTCGTAAACAGGCAGAAAGCACGGCCCCGGGAAAGTTCGAGCACCCGTCGTATACAGTTGGCCGCGGCCTCGGGAAAATCCGGCTCGCGCGGATCGGGCATATTGGGCGGCAGATAGAGCAGAGCCTGCTCGCCGTATCGAAAATGCGACGGCACAACCAGTTCGCGCGCTTCCGTCAGACCCAGCCGTTTGCGCATATGCTCAAAGCCGCCCTGCACAGTAAGCGTAGCCGAAGTCAGCACCACAGTCGGAATCTGCTCGAAGACGCGCTCATGCAGCAGTTCGGAAACGTCGATCGGTGTGGCCTGAAGAAAGGTCGTGCGGGATTGCGAACGGAAGCCGCCTTGCCTACCGCCGCCAGATGCCCCTTCCGTGTTTCCACCGAATGCGCGCCGCTCCATCCAATACACCATGTTGTTGGCGTTCGATTCCAGCAGGAATTCAAGCTCGGTCCGCAGTCGCGCAACGCGCTTCTTGAGTCCCGGCGCTTCGTCGACCTCCGTCATTCCGTTCATCTCCGCTTCGAGACGCCGCAGCGTAGCGCGCACGGCAATATAGAGGTCACCGGATGTCTCAAGAAACTCCTCGCGCCCAACAAACGGCTGGCGTCCGTCTCCCGCCATAGGCAGCCCGGCAAAAAACATACGTGCCCGCTCACGAAGTTGCTGCGTGACGGCCGGAACCTGTTCGGCGCCTTCCTTCCCGCGCAAAAGAGTATCGGTGTCACGCGCCAATTCCTCGAATCGCACATTGCTGACAGAAAGACCAAAGTAATTCGACGCCACATCTTCCAGCTCATGCGCCTCGTCGAAGACCACCGCCGCCGCTTCCGGCAGAATCCCCGCATCCGGCGCGCCAGCAGCCTCCTGCTTCACTGAAAGGTCCGCAAAAAACAAGTGATGGTTGACGATGATGATGTCCGATTCCAGCGCCTTGCGCCGCATCTCCGTTACAAAGCAGCGCCGATAATCCGGACAAGTCGAGCCAAGACAAGCCTCAGTCCGCGCGTCGAGCTTGTTCCACAGCGCACTCGATTCCGGCAGTCCATCGATCTCGGCCCGATCGCCGGTCTCCGTCGTCTTTTCCCACGCCGCAATCTGCTGGTACTGGTCAATCTCTTCCAGCCCGGAAAGAATCGGCTGATTCCGCAGTGCGACCAGCTTATGGCGACAAAGGTAGTTCGCCCGCCCCTTCATGTAGCAGACCCGCAGGCTCCCCACCAGCGTCTCCAGAAAAGGAATATCGCGAAAAAAAAGCTGGTCCTGCAGCGCCTTGGTGCCTGTGGAGACGATAACTCGCTGCCCAGTGCGCAGTGCCGGCAGCAAATAGGCGAGCGTCTTGCCAGTGCCCGTGCCTGCTTCAACAATCAGGTGGCGGTGCTCTGTGAGCGCACGCTCCACCGCCTTGGCCATTTCAAGCTGGCCGGGACGGTATTCATACGGCAGCTCCGAGCGTGACAGAATCCCACCCGGCGCAAAAAACTCGTGCAGCGTAGGCAGTGCGCGGGTTGTGGTGTCGGTGAGGGGCATCGGCGGCCGGGTGCTTCTTCCATCATAGTGAGCCCGGCTGCAAACGTTCTCTCGGGCTCCGATTCAACCTCGAACCCGCAGTCGGCTTTTACCCGAAATCCGAATCTCGCCCGCATCGGCCGCGCGGTTCCGGCCCTCGCCCTGCGCCTGTCTTTCGTCGGCACTTATCCATCGGCTGATCATCAGATCCCCCTCGGAACCGGATGCGTCTTCGAGCGCCGCCACGCTCTTCACCGGCTTCTTGCGGCCCTCGGCGGCGCGCTGCGCGGCCATCGCTTTCTCTGCCGCCGCGGAGTAAGGGTTAACCGGATTCATGTTCATTCGTGTGCTGTGAACGTGCATAGCTGCCTCCTGATCAGAATGAAGAGCAATCGCCGTGCCAGCATTCAGGCAAAGAGATTGGAAGAAGCTCATGTCGCCATCGCGCAGCCTGCAAGCCTGGATTGAGGCCGCTGGGAGGACTAAGCTGGAAGTACGCGTTCCCCTGGAAAGCCGCGACCCACTTCTGGATCCGTTTGGCGTACAGCGAGTTTGCGATAGATGTAAAGGCGTTCGCCGGTTTGAGCGAACGTTGAATGGAGACAGGTTTTGGCTAAATATCGCAGATCCGTTGTACCCCGCATACCAGGCGCCCCGGCGCTCCCACTCGTAGCAATAGTTGGCCGTCCCAACGTGGGCAAATCCACGCTTTTCAATCGGCTCACCCACAGCCGACGCTCCATCGTGGGCGACGAGCCCGGCATCACCCGCGACCGTATCTATGGCGAGTACGAGTGGGCGGGCCGCCAGTTTCGAGTGGTGGACACCGGCGGCATTGTCCCTGACGATCCCGAGCTGATCCCGATGGAAATCTACAACCAGGCAAAAGTGGCTCTGGAAGAGGCCGACGCTCTGGTGCTGGTCGTCGACGCGCGCACTGAATTGGCAAGTCCCGACTACGACCTTGTCAGAATGCTGATCCGCGGCGGCAAGCCGGTCTTCCTCGCAGTCAACAAGGTGGAAGGCGACGCGATGGCGGCTGCCGCGGAGAATTTTCGCCAGCTCGGCATCCGCAACGTCTTCCCCATCAGTTCGGAGCACAGCCTGGGAATCGGCGAATTGCTCGACGCCATCTCCGAGGCGATTCCCGCACCCGCCACCACGGACTTGCCTGAGCCCGAGCAAACTGAGGAGCAAGCCGAAGCCGCACAAGAGACCGAAGACTTTCTTGCCGAGGAAGACGAAATCTATGAAGGAAGCCCCGTCCCATCCGAGGACGAGACCTCAACTCCGGAAAGCAATGAAGATGACCCGCTAGGCATCAAGCGCAATCGGACACATGGCGAGTATGAGCAGCACGAAACTTCCGTCGCCATCATCGGTCGTCCCAACGTCGGCAAGTCCACTCTGCTGAATGCGCTCACGGGGTCCTCACGCGCCATCGTGTCGCCCATTGCGGGCACAACGCGCGACGCCGTCGATGAGGTGGTGGAGTTCGAAGGGAACCAGCTCCGCTTTGTCGATACGGCCGGCATCCGGCGCAAGGGCAAGACGCACCTTATGGCAGAGAAGCTCAGCGTCATCATGGCCCGCCGGCATCTGGAGGCCGCAGACGTTGCGCTGTTGGTTATCGATGCCACCGAGGGCGTCACGGGCGCGGACGCGACCATCGGCGGCTATGCGCATGAGAGCGGGCGCAGCGTGATCATCTTGGTCAACAAATGGGACGCGGTCACCACCGGGCAAACCGACGGCAAGCCGCCTGCGGATCGCGAGATCTTCGAGAAGCAACTGCGCTCAGTGCTCAAGTATCTGCACTACGCGCCGGTAATTTTTCTTTCAGCGCTTGAAGGAACCGGGCCCGGAGCGAAGAAGCTGCTCCGCGTGCTCAACGAAGTGGTAGCTGTGGCGACGGAGCGCCGCAAGCGCGTCTCCACCGGGCAGATGAATCGCTTCCTGGAGAAGGTCGACTTCCAGCGCGCGCCGGTGCCCATGGCGAATCGAATGCGCATCTTCTACATGACGCAAGCTGCGGTTGCGCCGCCTACGTTTGTGCTCTTCACCGACCGCGACGTGAAGCTGCATTTCAGCTTCGAGCGCTTCCTCGAAAATCAGATCCGCGAATCCTTCGGCTTCAAAGGCACTCCAATCTGGTTCAAGGTGAAAGCGCGCAACAAGAAAAAGGATGACTAAGCCTGAGGCCTACCCAGAGCGTGTCTCATTAACCTGCGTTGTATCAGGGCACGGCTTCATTGCTTGGTGAAAAACTCCGTTTTGGGCGCGCTTTGTATCAGGGCCCGACTTCAGTCGTGCCGAAAATGGCCCGGAGAATATGGGGTTTTACAGGCTGCAGAAAAACTCGCTCGGGTGGTATGCCGGGGATTTATCCCCGGCATAAAGTCAATAAGATTAACGTGGGCTTCAGCCACTGCGGAATGCCTTCCAAGCTTTTCTCCAGGGATGAGGATTTTTTCCGCAGCCTGTTTTAACCCCCGCCGGATAGCATCCAAACGCAGCCACCCTTGATGAGATTCTCCCTAGGCAAGCGCCTTGGGCACAGCTTCTTCCCAGCGCCCCTGGGCCTTCAAGATCAGCTCCACAACCTCGCGCGCAGCGCCACGTCCGCCGGGCCGCCGAGTTGTGAAGTGACAGACTGCCGCCAGTTCCGGCGCGCCATCGGCAACACAGACTGCCAGTCCGGCCCGCTGCGCCAGGGGAATGTCGGGCAGATCGTCGCCCAGGTAGGCGACCTCATCTTCGGTGACTCCAGCCCTGCGCACGCATTCAGTAAACGCATCCGTCTTCTTTGCCTGCCCCAGGTAAACAAAGGGGACCTTCATTTCCTTGGCGCGTCGTGCAACGGCAGGGGACGATCGACCGGTGATGAATCCCGTCTGAATCCCCATCGTGTGAGCCAGCGAGAGCCCCTGTCCATCCTGTGCGTTGAACACCTTCATCTCAGTCACCACCGGCTCTCCAGCGCCATCAGCGCTGGTGGTCGAGATGAGGCAGACGCCACCGTCCGTAAGCGTCCCATCCACATCCATCAGGAACAGCTTGATTTTGCGGGCCCGCGCCAAGACATCGGGAGAAGCAAGAGAAAGATCGGTCATAGAGCTATTTTATTTCAGCGGTGCGGAGCGCGAGGTACAGAAGTTCCTCCGCGCGAGAAGCGTAAAAGGTGTGGGTGCCTGGGGGTTGGAGAACCCTTCGGCGTTTTTCAATATCTATCCTGCGCTTGCAGTTCAAGTCATTCTCAGTGAGTGCTTTACCTTAAACCTGATGGCTCTGCGGCGGGATCGCGCTTCAAGTAAACGAATCATCTCTCACAACGGTTCATTTCCGAAGGCTAACCGTGCCGCCCGTGAGGACAGCTTCCCGTCAATCTCTGTTGCGAATCGCAGAATCTGTTCGCATAGAGCTTCGATTTCGACAACGTCTACTTTGATCGGTTCTCTTTCTTTGGTGAATCCGCTCCGATGAACTATGTCATGTCGTTTTACGAGTGCGTCGTCGAATTGCCCAAAGCTGGGTATATCGATTTCCAGCCCAAGCTTAAATAGAGGTGCCACTTTATTCCATCGATGCCAGACAAGATTCTGCAGATCTCTTTTGATGTCTTTCTTCAACGTTTCTTGCTTTTCAAAAATTTGACCGAGCTTGAGAGGCTGGTCCCGATACCCTTGGATTCTCGTGATGATATTAGCGATAGTACTCTCATCGTAGTCAACCCAGTAGATGACGGTTTCCCATAAGAATGATTCGAGGCCGGTGATAACCGAACCAAAGGACAGATTGCGTGCGAGCCCCTGTGCGGAAATATCGCCCTGCAGCGTTAGGACCTGCTTCGATTGTGCGAGTCGCTCACGGAGCCTCTCAAGAGGCTGGTGGGGGGTTTCAATATCTACCCCGTAATCATCGTCATAGTCGTCGGGAAAACCGCTTTGAACCGGAGCCCACTCATCGCCAAAATCCCGATGCAGTTCGTCGACGACCTCTTGAATCACATCTTCTTGCACAACTTTGGCGAAGCGATCAGGTAACACATCAGACGGATCATATGGACCGCCGTGGATGAACTGAAAACCGCCTTCTCTGCCGTCATGAGGTGTATTAAGTGCGGGATCGCTATACCGTCCTAAAAACCAGGCACGAACGGCAACGATCTGGTGATCTCTGCTTGCCGTTCGAAGCCAATGATCTTGTGGTTCAAACGGACCGTCTGCATTCCAAGGAGAGAAGGCTTCGGGTGGAAGGTTCCCAAGCTCGTTGTCATCGTCCATGTGATCATTCCATCCCATTCTGCGCTCCCGGGTGGGAGGAAAGCTTCCTCCGGTAAAAATATTACTCCCCGAATGTCAGCATGTCGGAATTGATCGGCGGGTGGCGGGGACTTTAACGCGGCTCCGCCACGTACTCCCGATTGCAAGATCCGGTCTGGAGACGGTTGGGGATCGCCGTTTCCCAAGTCCCAAAAGCGTGGCCTCGGACACGCGTCAGAGTCCGCACAAAATAACCTTTTGTTCACTTGACTCGCGCTCACGTCGGGCAAATACTTCTGTCCTCGCCAAATTCAGGGAAGGAGAAGTCACGTGAACGTACAAGCCGCCATTAACGCAGGTCTCTTTGTCCAGTTCGTCTACAACAACTGGAATAAGACGTCACAGGCCACCAACCTCGACGGCCTTCCGGTAGTTACTTCCACAGGCGCGCCCGTCATACCGGGCGAGTCGTACAAGGTTCTTAAAACCATCTACGCCAACGACCTCGCCACCGACATAAGTCCGAATAAACCCCTCGAAGGCTTTGTGACAATCGGCATCGTCGCCCAGAACGAAGCAGTTGACGCCGACGTCTTCGTCGCTATTCGCGGCACGGAGGGGATCTTGGAGTGGGTCCAGGACGCGACATTCCTCCTCCGCTCGTTTCCCGCCGTTTCCGGCTCAGGACTCACCGAGGATGGCTTCACCGATATGTACTTGTCTTTCTCGCTCACACCAAGCCCCTCGACGACGTTCATGAAAGACGTGGGAGCGCTGCTTGAGACGGATGCGATGGTGACCGTCGTCGGACACAGCCTTGGCGCAGCTCTGGCCACCCTGTTCGCGCTCGACATGGCCGCGAACCTCAAGTTCCCGGTAACTACTCTTTACACTCTCGCAAGCCCTCGGGTCGGCGATCTCTCCTTCCACAACCTCTTCAATCACGTGGTGCCGAATGCCTACCGCGTTGCCAACCGCCTGGACATCGTCCCGAAGCTGCCGCCTCCGCTGCTCTATTTCCACGTGGGGGACGAGACGGACCTGACGCCCAGCAACACGATGAAATTCGATCTGCTCTGCGAGCACCACCTCACGTCGTACTTCAACATGCTGGCCACGCTCATTGGCCAGCAGAACCTTTATCCAATTGATGCCGACTGTCTGATAGCGCCGCCTGCCGCGGCAAGTCTGAACGAGGTTTAATCGCCGGAGTCTGGGGTGTCCCAGGT
>JBAWCO010000426.1:0-8647 GCA_049590315.1 Occallatibacter sp.
GGGGAAGGCGATGACTTCGCGCAGGCTGGGCGCGCCGGTGAGCAGCATGACGATGCGGTCCAAACCGAGCGCAATGCCGCCGTGGGGTGGCGTTCCGTACTCCAGCGCGTCCAGGAAGAAGCCAAAACGCGCCTTCGCTTCCTCCTCGCTGATGCCGAGCGACTGGAAGATCTGCTGCTGCACGTCCTTGCGATGGATACGAATCGAGCCTGAGCCAAGCTCGAGTCCGTTCATCGCGAGGTCATAGCAGTTGGCGCGGACACTGGCCGGATCGGTAAGCAGGTTGGCCATATCGCGCTCATGCGGCGCGGTGAAGGGGTGATGCGCGGGCATCCACTTTGCGGCGGCCAGATCGTATTCGAACATGGGGAAGTCGACGATCCAGATGGGATTGAATGCGGCGGCTCCGTCAAGCTTGATGCCGCTCCGTGGGTCTGCTTCCAGCACGGCCTTCTCTGTAACGCCAAACGCGCCATGCTTCTCCGCGTACTTCTTCGCCAGCTCCGAGCGGAAGTTTCCCGCAGCCGAGTAGACGTTGATTTCGCGCTCGGAGAGACGGCCTTCGAACTTGGTGTCGCTCGCCTTAACGGGGTGTGCGGGGTCGCCCGCAACAATGATGACGAAGTCAGCCTCGGCTGCTCCGGCAAGCTCGCGGACCTTTGTTGCGGCCTCGGGATGGCCTTTAGCGAGGCGCTTGAAATCGTCAATAAACTTCGCGCCTTTTTTCTGGTCGAACATGGGATGGTTGTCTTCGCGCTCCTTGCGGCTCAGTTCGCCGACTTTTGGAATGCGCAGAGCAACAACCGGCAGAGCCGGATCGATTTGCAGCGAAGACAGCGCTTCGTCTGTGAAGGCGGAGCGCACATCGGTGAGTCCGGGCAGGCGCAGATCGGGCTTGTCGCTGCCGAACTGCCGCATGGAATCGTCGTAGCTGATGCGCGGGAAGGGCGTGGGCAGCGTGACACCGGCTGCTGCAAACGCCGCCGAGAGAAAGTCCTCAACGACCGCGAAAACTGTCTCCTGGTGCGGGAAGCTCATCTCCAGATCGACCTGCGTGAACTCAAGCTGGCGGTCGGCGCGTAGATCCTCATCGCGGAAGCAGCGCGCGATCTGAAAATAACGGTCGAAGCCAGAGATCATGAGGATCTGCTTGAAGATTTGCGGCGACTGCGGCAGAGCGTAAAACTCGCCCGGATGAACGCGGCTGGGGACGAGAAAATCCCGCGCGCCTTCAGGCGTGGACTTGGTCAGGATGGGCGTTTCGATCTCGAGGAAACCCTGCTTGCTGAGGCTCTCGCGAATGGCGAGAGTGATCTCATGGCGCAGCCAGAAATTGCGCTGCATCTCCGGGCGCCGCAGGTCGATGTAGCGATATTTGAGGCGCGTCTCTTCGTTCTGAATAGCTTCTTCAGAGGGCGAGAAGGGGGCCAGGCGGGTGTCGTTCAAAACCAGTAGCTGCGTGGCTTCAATCTCGATCTCGCCGGTGGGCATCTTGGGGTTGATGGCGTCTTTGTCGCGCAGGCTCACCTTGCCCACAGCGGCGACAACATATTCGGGTCTGACTTGCTCGCCCTTGGCATGGCCTTCAGGAACCAGCTCCTTGTCCAGCACAATCTGGGCGATGCCGGAGCGGTCTCTTAAATCAAGAAAGATCAGGTTGCCGTGGTCGCGGCGCCGGTTGACCCAGCCCATTAGCACCACGTCCTGCCCGGCGTTGGCGGCGCGCAATTCGCCGCAGAGATGCGTTCGTTCGAGGCTTCCTAGAAAATCGAGCACAACTTGTGTCCTTTATTCGCTTGCCGTCGTGGAGAGATAAGCCGCCAGCTCCGCGCGCGAGACCTTGGTTTGCATTCCGGTGGAGAATGTCTTCACCGTCAGGATACCGGATTGCAGCTCATCTTCGCCCAGGATGACGATGCGACGGGCGGCCTTGTCAGCGATTTCGAAAGACTTTTTCAGGCGGAAACTGCCATCACCCAGCTCGATGCGGAGGCCCTGACGGCGCAGGTCGCGGGCCAGCGCCAGTGCCGCCGGGTTCATGCTCTCGCCCAGCGGCGCGATGAGCGCATCCGCCACCTGCGGTGGGGCAGACTTTTGGTCGAGCTGTGCCTGCAACGTCAGCACGAGCCGATCCTCGCCCATGGCAAAGCCGATGCCCGGCGCTTTGGGTCCGCCGATGGCTTCGCTGAGTCCGTCGTAACGGCCGCCGCCAAGCAGCGCGTTCTGCGCGCCAAGGCCGCCGTGTGTGAACTCGAAGGTGGTGCGCGTGTAGTAGTCGAGCCCGCGCACCAGGCGGTGATTGCGTGTGTACGGCACGCTGGAGGCATCGAGTGCGGCGAGAACGGCGGCGAAATGGGTCTTGGACGCTTCGTCGAGCGAGTCAACTATCTTGGGCAGCGTCTCGATGATCGGCTGATCCTCGGGAACCTTGCAGTCAAGAACGCGAAGCGGGTTGGTAACCGCGCGCCGTTGGCAGTCGACACACATCTTCGGAGCAAGCGGAACCAGAGCTGCGCGCAGCACTTCGTTGTAGCGCGTCCGATCAGCCGGGGAGCCCACGGAGTTCAACTCCAGAGTCCAGCCGGTGATGCCGAGTTCGTCAAGGAGCGTAGCCAGCATTTCCAGGACTTCAGCATCGCGCAGCGGGCTTTCGCTGCCAGCGGAGGGCGGTCCAATGACCTCCGCGCCGATCTGCGAGAACTGGCGGTAGCGGCCCTTCTGCGGGCGCTCGCGGCGGAATTGCGGTCCGACGTAGTAGAGCTTCTGGAGTTGGCCGGTTTCGCCAAGCTTGTGCTCGATGTAGGCGCGGACCACGCCGGCGGTATTTTCGGGGCGGAGGGTGAGGGACAGTGTCTTTTCCGACTGCGCGCGCGCCTTGTCTTCCCAGGTGTACATCTCTTTCGAAACGATGTCGGTTTCTTCGCCGACGCCGCGGGCAAAGAGCGCGGTGTCCTCGAAGATGGGCGTGCGTATCTCGCCGAAGTTGTAGCGGGTAAAGACCTGGCGCGCCGTCTTTTCGATGTGGTTCCAGAGGGCCGTTTCCGGCGGAAAAAGATCGCGGGTGCCGCGAACGGCTTTCAAGGTGGTCATAACCTATCTAGTCTAAATGGAAGATGAAAGGCGAACGGATCGGCCCCATTCAATGATCGTCGTCGAGGATGGTTTCCAAGTTCCGAGATCCGTGCAGTACATGAACAACCCGGATGGCGCTCTCCTGGGAGAGATACCGATAGAAGACCATGTGTTTCGGGAAGCCAGGAACAAATATCCAACGTAGTCCAGCCAGAGCGGGAGTGCGAAAACGGCAGGGAGCCCCGCGTTCGGGCAAAGTCAGAAGTGAACGCATTGCATTATCCACCGCCTCTTCCCATTGTTGAATCGTGGCAAAGTCCGAAGCCTGTTGGTAGTAGTCCGCCTGTTCGACGATCGACAGTGCGGCGGCCTCAGAGATCCGCAATTCGGTCACGGGCGGGCGAGCTTTTCACGCAGAACCGAAACGAGGGTGCGACCGTTGAGTTCCTCAGGGGCTATGACCAGGTCTCTCGTTTGCAGGGCGTCCAGCAGTTCGGCTTCCAACCGCGAACGATGCGATTCCTTGTCTTGGCGAATGAGGTTGCGAATGAATTCACTGGGAGTGCCAAAGTCGCCGGTCGCGACACGCTCCTCCACGTAAGCTTTCAAGGGATCGGGCAGCGAGATGTTCAGGGAAGTCATCGGCATGGCTTCATTATATGTCAATTTATGACGTAAAAGGGGCATTACATGTCTAACTTGTCGATGAGAAAACGATCCACATCGAGATCAATTCTCAGTTGACAAACTAAACTGAACCGTTCAGTATTACTATTCTGGAGGTCGGGATGATTCGGGTGCAAAACCTGGTGAAAACGTTTGGAACGTTTACCGCTGTGAACGATGTCTCGTTCGAGGTAGCGGAGGGGGAGATCTTCGCGTTCCTCGGACCGAACGGAGCCGGCAAGACAACAACCATCAAGATGCTGACTACCCTGCTGAAGCCGACGAGCGGGTCGATTCGGCTGGACGGGCTGAATCCTGAGGTTAAGCAGAACGAGGTGCGGCAGCGGTTCGGCATTGTGTTTCAGGATCCGAGCCTCGATGGCGATCTGACGGCGGAAGAAAACATGGAGATCCATGGAGTGCTCTACCACGTGCCGCACAAGGTGCGCCGGCAGCGGACGGAAGAGTTGCTGAAGCAGTTCGAGCTTTGGGAGCGGCGCAAGGACCAGGTCAAGAAATTTTCGGGCGGCATGAAGAGGCGGCTCGAAATTGCACGCGGTTTTTTGCATACGCCGAAGATTCTGTTTCTGGACGAGCCGACGCTGGGGCTCGATCCGCAAAGCCGAAACCAGCTTTGGTCGCATGTGAAGAAGGTGAACGAGGCGGAGAAGGTGACCGTGATGCTGACCACGCACTATATGGACGAGGCGGATCGCGTGGCGCACCGCGTGGGCGTGATCGACCATGGCAAGCTGGTTGCCCAGGGAACGCCGCAGGAGATCAAAGACCAGACGAAGACGGAGACCCTGGAAGACGCGTTTCTGGCGTTGACCGGCTCGACGATTCGCGACGAAAGCGCGGGATCGGCAGACCAGTTGCGGCAATTCGCCAAGATGTGGCAAGGAGGCAAGCGATGAGCGCGATTTATATTTTGTGGCTCAGGGAACTGAAGCGATACACCCGATCGCGCGCGCAGATTGTCGCGTCGCTCGGCCAACCCATGCTCTACCTGCTGGTGCTGGGGTTTGGGCTTGGTCCGGTATTTGCGCGCGCGGGCAACGGCAACTATTTCCAGTTCGTGGCTCCCGGCGTCATCAGCATGTCGGTGCTGTTCTCCTCAATTTTTTCCGGGCTGGGTCTGCTTTGGGATCGCCAGTTTGGGTTTCTGAAGGAGACATTGGTCGCGCCTGTGCCGCGCATTCAAATCATGATTGGCCGTACGCTCGGAGGATGCACAGTCGCCATTATCCAAGGCCTGCTGGTCACCGCGATCAGCGTAATTGCAGGCTTCAGGCCAACGAACTACCTGGCGATTCCTATCGCGCTTTGCTTTATGCTGCTCATCGCCCTGGTGTTTGCGGCGGTTGGCGTGGCGATTGGCTCGGGGCTTCAGGACATGCAGGGCTTTCAGCTCATCATGAACTTCCTGGTGATGCCCATCTTCTTTCTCTCGGGCGCCATGTTTCCGCTTGCGGATCAAAAGCTACCGTTGAGAATCGCGACCGGCATCGACCCGCTTTCGTACGGCATCGATGGGCTGCGGTCAGCGCTTCTGGGCACTTCGTTCTACGGCCAGTTCACTGATTTTGTGGTGCTGATTGTACTCGCGTCTATCCTCATGGTCTTCGGCGCGTGGCGTTTCTCGAAGATCGAGATATAGCGATGGCAAGACAGCGCAGTCAGGAAGCGCACGAACGTGTTTTGCAGGCCGCGCTCGACCTCTTCGCCGGGCGCGGCATCGACGGCACTAGCATGGACGCCATCACGCAGAGCGCCGGCGTGAGCAAGGCAACCGTCTATAACCACTGGCCCAACAAAGAGGCCTTGCTCATCGACGTGATGCTGATGGTCAACGGCCTCGACCGTGATCCGGAAGATCCTGATTCGGGGGACCTGTGTAAGGACCTTTCGACGGTGCTGAGCAGACGTCCGCCGGACAAGTTTGACGCGGCCCGTGAGCGCATGATGCCCGCCATGATTGCTTACTCGGCAGTACATCACGAGTTTGGCGTGGCTTGGCGGCATCGCGTGATGGAGCCGTCTCGGGTGTGCCTGAAGCGGATTCTGCGGCGAGGCATCAAACGCGGACTTTTGCCGGCGACACTCGATATGGATACGGCGATGGCGCTGTTGCTGGGGCCACCGCTTTATGGACATGTTTTTCATAGGGAAGCTCACACAGCGGCCTTTGACTTTGGGCGCGTAGCAGCCGAATCCTTCTGGCAGGCCTACCGCGTTGAGGCTGGGAAGAGCGGGACCAGGCGGACTTTGAAGCCAGCCGCTTCATGAGAGTCTGCATCCTCGCGCCGCGGTAGTCATCCAAAGGGGCATGGAATATCGACTTCTGGGTGCCTCCGGCCTCAAGGTTTCTGCACTTAGTTTTGGCACCGGCACGTTCGGCGGTGGCACTGATTTTTTCAAAGCCTGGGGCAGCTCGGACGTTGCCGAGGCTACCCGGCTGATCGACGTCTGTTTCGAGGCTGGGGTGAACCTATTCGATACCGCCGATGGCTACTCGAACGGCCTTTCTGAAGAGATCCTGGGCAAGGCGCTCGAAGGCAAGCGCGACCGCGCGCTGATCTCCACCAAAGCCTACTTCGCAACCGGCGACGGTCCCAACGACCGCGGCAGCTCGCGCTACCATCTGCGCCGCGCACTGGAGGCGAGTTTGCGGCGGCTCGGCACCGATTACGTCGACATCTACCACATGCACGGCTTTGACGCGCTGACGCCGATCGACGAGGTACAGGACACGCTGAACAAGTTTGTGCGCGAGGGTAAGGTGCGCTACATTGCAGCTTCGAATTTTTCGGGCTGGCACCTGATGAAGTCGCTGGCCGTGGCCGACCGATATGGGTGGACGCGGTTTGTGGCGCACCAGGTTTACTATTCGCTGGTTGGGCGCGAGTACGAGTGGGAACTGATGCCGCTGGGGCTTGATCAGAAAGTCGGCGCCTTGGTTTGGAGTCCACTGGGCTGGGGACGGCTAACGGGCAAGATTCGTCGCGGACAGCCCGTGCCAGAGGTGAGCCGGCTGCACAAGACTGCCGATGCGGGGCCACAGATTGCGGACGAATATCTCTACAAGGTTGTGGATGCGTTGGACAAAGTTGCCGCGGAGACGGGAAAGACAGTCCCACAAGTGGCGCTGAACTGGCTATTGCAGAGGCCGACAGTCTCGTCGATTATTCTGGGCGCGCGCAACGAGGAACAGTTAAGGCAGAATCTCGCTGCCGAGGGCTGGAACCTGACCTCGGCCCAGGTGGCAGCGCTCGATGAGGCGAGCGCCGTGCAGCCGATTTATCCCTACTGGCACCAGCGGAATTTCCCCGAACGGAATCCGCCGCCTGTGTAGTCAAGGGTCAAGGGGTTCGGCGCATTTGGGCTACGGATGAAGCGTAAGCTCGTTGAGTTTCTCAATCCACCTTAGGTGGTGCTCGTCGGCAGAGACGACCAGCATGAAGGGGCCAAGCTGATGGCTCAGTGGCTGTCCGTTCTTGGAGTCGGCAACCAGAACTTCGTCTCCGTGGTGTCCAGATTGCAATTCCGCGAGTGAAAAGAGCGCGGGACCCTGAGAGTTTGAATCGCCGAAAGCAATGAGGTACGCAAGGAGAGAAATGTCATCCCAAGCGGTTCCTATTGGCACTCCTGCTGACTCCAGCAAGTCTAAAAGACGCACGCCTGAATAGCTCTCGGTCCTGCCTGTTGCCGGATCAGAAACAACGACGCTGGTATGCGGCATGGCTTTGAACTCGTCCGAGGTGATCCACCAATCTTTGTGATATGGCATTGCCGACAGGAACAGCTTTCGCGCTCTATCGGCGGCTTCTCTCGCAGCTTCTTTTCTCGATATAACCAGAAGAGGACCGCTCGAATTCCCAATTTGCAGCTTCACTGGAATCACTTGCTCCACCGTCGACTGCTCGACTTCAATGTGTCTAACCTCCGACTTGAAGCCTGATCCTGTGACGAATAGCGCATGGCCTCCAAGCTTCAGGTCGAGCGATAACTGGCCGTTCTGATCGGTCTTCATTTGGGATGGCTGGGGTAGAGGAACGGGAAAGACCTGGACACTAGCCGCTGGAATCGGCGCGCCGGTCGGATCAGAGACCTTGATGAGGACATGTGCGGTGGTCGGTTTTTGTGCCGGCGAAACCCCGCTCAATACAGCTAACACAGACGCGATCAACGCGAATTTGAGTCGGATGCGGGGCACGGAACGAGTATAGCCCCGAAAACAATGCGCTCTTCGGTTTATGTGGGCGGATTCGCGGACCATAGGCCATCAGCGGAGAGAGAGCCTAGCTGGCGCGATTACTCGTCTCTGTGGTGCTTGTGGAAGACGTAGCGCCCAATCATCCAGCCGACCGCGCTGCCGACAATGACGTCTGACGGGAAGTGCTGCTTCGCCAGGACGCGTGTGAGGCTCACGCCGGTGGCCAGTCCGTAGGCGGTGATCTGCGTCAAGACGCCCGGGTACTCCGTCGCAATGACGGAAGCGGAAGACCAGGCGATGATGCTGTGCGAGGACGGGAAAGAAGAATTGGATCCAACGCTCGACTGAAAGAACTTTCCTTTGGCATCGTCCACGGTTGGCCGCTCTCGCATGGTGGCGGCCTTCATGACTTCATCCACAACCACGCCGTTGATCATGGCTTCCCCGGCAAGGATTCCGGTCTCGGTTGCGTGATCGTCGTGGTGGAGACGACCAATGCCGTAGATGGCCACCGGGGCGATGATAAAGCCCCCGACCAAACCGTTGGAGGCTGTGTTGGCCTCGCTGTTGAGAGAAGCGTTCTGGAGCTTCGACGAATTCATGACCTGGTGGTCGACGGTGATGGCAAGGGTCGTCGCCAGAACCAGCGGAATCAGTACCGGAAAGTTGTGCTCGCGGATCCGTACCGGGCTG
>JBAWCO010000427.1:0-8723 GCA_049590315.1 Occallatibacter sp.
CTTCTTACCTGGGACTATCCCTGCATTGAGCAGCAGGAAATCGATCGGCCGACCGCGCTTGACGAGCTCGTCGAGCGCGGACTGAACGCTGGACGGCGTGTCCAGCTCCAGCGCCAGCGCCAGCGGCGTGACGATCACTGTTTTGACCTCAGCCGCGAGTTGAGCGGCCGCTTGCTGGGCCCGGGCCAGGCTGCGCCCGGTGACGATGATCTCGCGCCAGCCCTCCCCGGCAAGAGTGCGGGCTGCCGCATAACCGAGCCCGGAGGTGGCGCCGGTGACGAGAGCGATCGAATGTTCCATGGGTATCTCCGTGGTGAAGTGTGAAGGCCGAGCCGTGAGGCCAGAGCCAGCTTGCTAATTTCGAACTATTCAGTTATATATTGGTTGGTTCGATGACCATTGTCAAGGAGTTTTGAACTAAATGATTCAAAAACCTGCTAGGCCACGGGGTCGACCGCGCAGCTTCGACGAGACGGGGGCGCTGGAAAAGGCGACTCAGGTGTTCTGGTCGAAGGGCTACGACGGAGTGACAATTGACGATCTCGTCGCCGGGATGGGTGTGGGACGGCCGAGCCTGTATGCCGTCTTCGGGGACAAGCGGGCGATATTCTTGCGCGTTCTTAGGGCGTACGCAGAACGGAAGGGCGCTCTCGCAGCCAAAGCACTCCTGTCGCCACAAGGTCTTCGCGACTCAATCGCGGGCTTTCTAAGGTACGCCGTCGAAAGTGCGACCGAGAAAGGGTCCGCCCGGGGCTGCCTTCTGATGTGCGTCGCGCCGCTTGTGAACGACGCTGAGGTTCAGCGGTTCCTGCAGAACGCGGCCACTGGCGGCGCGGCGCTGCTGGAGCGCCGTTTCCGGGACGGGATCAGCGCGGGAGAAATCCCATCTGACTTTCCCGTAGCCGCGCGCGCAACCCAAGTCACGGATTTAGCGCGTGGGTTGACCATGCGTGCGCTGATAGGCACGCCGCGTAAGACGCTCCTCAAAGATGCTGAGGAAGCGGCCAACTTGGTGCTCCTGCCGGAAACAATTCACCGGGGGAGTTCCGCGCCCGTCGTGAAGCGCACCGTCCAGTGAAACGCGCATTGGCCTGAAGTCATCATTTGACTAGTGACTAAGGTGCGGCGTCTTGACAATCGATAGTCGAGGCTCTACTATCGCTTTCGAATCGAGGGTCGACGGTCGACTGTGGTACAAGAAAAACAGCAGCGCGCGAACCTTCTCCTTGGAACCCTGGACATGCTTATCCTACGGACGCTTGTTTGGGGGACCGCCCATGGCCATCAGATCGGTAAACACATTCAGCGCACTACGAATGACTTCCTGCAGATGCAGCATGGTTCGCTCTATCCCGCCCTGCATCGGCTCGAAAAACGGGGCTGGGTCACATCCAAGTGGGAAACGGCTTCTGACCGCAATCGGGAATTCAAGTACTACCGCCTCACTGAGAAGGGCAAGAAACAACTCCTGGTCGAAGAACTGCAATGGAAACAAATGACAGAGGCTGTGGCCCGCGTGATGTGGCCAACTGCCGAGGAGAGTTGATATGCGGTGGTGGCAGCTTAAGAAACGCGATGCCGATCTCGAGCGCGAATTACGTTCCGATCTCGAACTCGAAGAGGAAGAGCAGCGTGAAAAGGGTCTCTCTGGAGAGGACGCCCAATATGCGGCCCGCCGCGCGTTCGGCAATCCAACCCTGATCCGGGAACAGACGCATGAGGCCTGGGGGTGGGCGTGGTTCGAGCGCTGGGTGCAGGATGCCCGCTACGCACTCCGCCAGATGCGGAAATCACCGGGATTTGCCGCGGTGGTCGTGTTGGTGCTGGCTCTTGCGATCGGTGCGAATGCAACAGTCTTCAGCGTGCTGAATGCAGTGCTGCTTCGCCCGCTGGATTTTCCGAACGCAGATCGCCTGGTCCAGATCACTTCCATGAAGAACGGAAAGCCGGTGGGGGTGTCAGGGCCGGACTGGCGCGACTTTGCCACGCAGAACCAAAGCTTAGACAAGACTGCGATCTACGACCAGTGGCGGAAAAACGTGAGCACATCACAGCGCGGAGATGATCCAGCGGAGGTGCTGGTAGGGCTCGCATCACCACAATTCTTCGAGGCGTTGGGAATTCAACCACTTTTGGGCCGCTTGTTCACTGAGGACGAGGGATTGGCAGGGCGCAATCACGTAGCGCTGATCACGGAGGGGTTCTGGAAGGCCCACTATCAGCGCAACCCCACCATTCTGGGCCATACACTCACAATTAACGACCAGCCCTATACGATCATTGGGATCTTGCCTGACACGATTCCCGGCTGGCTGCATGGCGCACAGGCACAACTGCCGGTGTTTGAGCCATTTCTGCCCGAACCAGGAGTGTGGAGCGAATCGGCTCGTGCCGGACGCGGAGATGGCGCGCTGGGATTGTTGAAACCCGGCGCAACCGTTGATAAAGCTCAGGCAGATTTAGCCAGGATCGCCGGGAATCTGGCGTCCACGCATCCGGTCGATCGTGGAGTTGCTATTTCCGTCGTGCCGCTCGAGAAGATGCGGACGGGCGATCTGCGGCCGCTTCTGTTACTGCTGATGGGTGCGGTTGCGTTGATTCTGCTGATCGCATGCTCGAACCTAGCCGCCTTGCTGCTGGCGAGAAACACTGCTCGTCAACGCGAGTTCGCGATGCGGAAGGCTTTGGGGGCAGGACGCGCCGCTCTGATTCGGCAAATCTTCACAGAGATTTTGGTGCTCTCGGCCCTCGGTAGCGGCCTGGGACTGTTGCTGGCTTGGGGAGCAATTCGCGCCATGCGGATGAGCGACCCAGGAATGATTCCCCAATTATTGGCACTGACCCTGGACTGGCGGGTGGTGCTATTCACATTAGCTGCGGGATTGGGTACATGCCTGCTTTTCGGAACTGCACCCGCGATGCTGAGCGCGCGGGTCGACGCAGCAGAGGCTCTGAAACAAGGTGGACGTACAAGCAGTGGGGTCTCGCAGCAGTGGTTCCGAAGAATGCTCGTGACTGGGCAGATCGGACTATCTCTGATGCTTCTGGTTGCAGCGGCGCTCGTACTACAAACACTCGAACGTCTCGAAAAGCAAGATTTGGGGTTCAGAGTGGACCACCTGATGCGTGGACATCTGTATCTACCGCCGGTGCGTTACGCGACCCCAGATGCGATTACACGATTCTGCGATGAGCTCACTGAGCGGATCCGAGTCCTGCCTGGCGTCAGGGAGGTCTCGGTGACCACCGTCTATCCGCCACGAGACGGTTGGCACATGATGTTTTCCATCGAGGGTCGCCCTGTGTCTCGGCTGGAAGAGGTACCGTCCACCATCTTCGGCGTCGTAGACGCGAACTATCTGCGAACGGCCGGGATACCGCTAATCGAGGGGCGTGAATTTTCGCAATCGGATCGTGAAGGTACGTTGCCGGCAGCGATTGTCAACCAGGCGTTTGTGAAGCAGTACTTTTCACGTGTGGATCCGATCGGGCAGAGGATAGAACTCGGCGCGCCGGCCAGCCTGATTGCGGAGGATACGTGGATGGGCGCCCAGCGAGAAACGGTCACAATTGTCGGAGTGATGCGCGACAACCATAATCAGGGACTCACACTGCCGGTCGCGCCACAGCTTATTACGCTGTTTCGCCAGACTCCGAAAGTTAACTTCGGTTTCAAAGACTTGCTGGTGCGGTCAGATGTGGCGCCGGAAACGCTTGAACAAGCGGTTGCACAGCAAATCCATGCACTCGATTCCCAACTCCCACTGTCAGAGGTGGAAACCATGAACCAATACATCGGCGACATAACGGCAGTGAACCGGTTTACGAGCATGGTTCTTACCGGCTTCGCAGTCGTCGGGATCCTTCTGGCGGTGACGGGGATTTACGGGGTGATCGCATTCCTTGTGGCCCAGCGAACGCATGAGATTGGAATCCGGCTGGCGCTGGGTGCGCCGCGAAGTGCTGTGGTGTGGCTTGTATCGTTGCAAGGATTGTGGATGGCTCTGAGCGGAGTCACGGTCGGGCTCGTGGGATCAGTGGTAACGTCGCGGAGTTTGGCAAGCCTGTTGTATGGAGTTTCGGCGCTAGACCCGTTCACACTGCTGGCGGCTTCGACGGGGCTGGTCGCAATTGCCCTCGCCGCGTGTGCACTGCCGGCGAGACGTGCGGCCAATATCGATCCGCTTCGAGCGCTGCGAGCGGAGTGACTGTTCGGTTGAAGATCACAAGGTAAAACTTCGGTTGACGCCAAATCGACGACCGGTGCCCGACTTTCGAGTTCCGGCCGGATCACCGTCAATCCAGAAGATACCTCTGCACATTCCCCTACAAGCCACCATCACTTCGGCATATCCCGATGCAGCGCCTTCACCTGGTACCCGGCTTTGTTGAGTCGTTTGCCCATCTCCTCCGCCATCATCACGCTGCGGTGCTGCCCACCGGTGCAGCCAAAGGCTACAGTCAGGTAGCTCTTGCCTTCCTCCACATAGTGCGGCAAAAGGTAAAGCATCAGCTCGGTCACGCGTGCCAGGAACTCCTTGGTCTGCGGAAACCCGTTGATGTACGCGGCGACCTTCGGGTCTTGCCCGGTCTTCTTGCGAAACTCCGGCACAAAGTGCGGATTGGGAAGGAACCTCACGTCGAATACCATATCCGCATCCAGCGGCACGCCGTTCTTGAACCCGAAGCTAAGGCACGAAACCAGCAGTTGCTTGCTCTGGTCCTCGACGCCGAACCGCGCCTGGATATGTGCGCGCAACTCGTGCACGTTGAAATTCGACGTGTCGATCAGCGTATCGGCAACGTTGCGAATCGGGTCCAGCAGTTGCCGTTCCTCTACAATCGACCGCGATACTGTTTCCGATTTTCTCAGCGGGTGCGGCCGCCGCGTTTCCGAGTAGCGTCGGACCAGCACTGCGTCCTGCGCGTCCAAAAAGACGACGCGTGTGGGCAGAAGTTTTTTTACGCTTTTCAGAATCTCCGGCAGGCGGTCGAGCGTTGCTCCCTCGCGTATGTCGACCACAATCGCGGCCTTCTCCAACTCCGCGGAAGCCCCCACAAGCGCAGCAAAATCCGGCAACAGTTCGAGAGGCAAATTGTCGACAGCGTGAAAGCCAAGATCCTCAAATGCCTTCAGCGCCGAGGCCTTGCCCGACCCGGAAATTCCCGTGACGATGACCAACTCTTTTTGCGGCTTGTTCAATTTCCTCGCGTGTTTGGCTTTCCTGTCGCGTTTGGCTGCCCCTGGCAGCGACTCAACCCCGCGCACAGGCTTTTGAGGCGTCATGGGCACATCCTACACTGAATGGCTGCCCTCAGGCATCGTGCAGCGGGCCACCGGAGACCATGTCCGCTTGCCGGATAGCCTGCGCTGCTTCCAACGTACCGCACAGCAGATCGCCCTGCCCCATTTCGCAACCAATGCGTCGCAGTGCCTCCAGTTGCGCCGACGTTTCAATTCCCTGCGCTACCACCTGCATGCCGAGGCTGCGGCCCAGATGAATCAGCGACTCGAGCACCGCCAGTTGCCGCCCCGTCGATGTAGCATCCGCAGTAAGCATGGGATGTAGTTTCAGCATGTGAATGGGTAGCCGCACAAGGTGGTTCAGCGGCGCCAGGCTGGAGCCAAAATCGTCGAGCGCGATGCGCACATCGCATTCGGCCACGCGCTCCAGAATTGTCGCCGCTGCCTCCGGGTTCTCGTTCAGCGTCGTCTCCGACACCTCAAAACACAAGCGCGCTGGTTCAACCCCGCTGGCCGCAAGCGCCGCCTTCAACTGCGGAACCATCGCCACGTGGTAGAACTGCCTCTGCGTCACATTGACGGTCAGCGTGAGTTCCCGATCCGCATTCTCATCCGTCCATTGCCGCAACTGCCGGCAGGCGGCATCCAGAGTCTCGCGTCCCAGTGTGATGGAGAGTCCTGTGTCTTCAGCCAAGGCAAGCAGGTCGTCGAAACTCGTGACCGACCCGTCTACCTGCCGGCAGTGCAGCAGCGCCTCGAAGCCTTCAATCTTGCCGCTTTCCAACCGGTACACAGGTTGGTACAGAAGGCCGAACTGCCTGTTGTCCAGCACCCGGCGCAACTCCCGTTCCCGGTCCTGCTGGCTGGTAAAGTGCATCTCCAAATGTTCGTCAAAAATCTCGTAACCGCCGCCGCCTTTTTCCTTTGCGCGATACATGGCAAAGTCCGCATCCCGAATCAGCAACTCCGGCCGCGTGTGGTCCGATCCGGCCAGAGCCACGCCAATGCTCGCGCCCGTCTGGATCACATGCCCCGGTATCTCGAACGGCCGCTGCATCTCGGCGGACACACGCCGCGCCACAATGTCCAGGTCCCCGATGTTCACAATGTTCTCCACCAGGACCCCAAACTCGTCGCCTCCCAGCCGCGCCGGCGAGTCCTGCGGACGCAGTGCCGCCCGCAGCCTCTGCGATACCGCCGCCAGCAGCGCATCCCCCGCTGCGTGTCCCAGGCTATCGTTGATCTCCTTGAATCGGTCCAGATCCACAAACAGCACACCGCATCCCTGATCGCGCCGCCGCAACCGGCGATTGAGCGCAACCGTTACCCGATCAAGAAAAAGCGCCCGATTAGCCAATCCCGTCAATGCGTCGTGCAGTGCATCGTGCTGCCATCTCGCTTCCTTCTGCTTGCGTTCGCCAATGTCGCGCAGACTCAGCACGTATCCAGCCTTGAACCCGCCCACCAGCAGCGGCCCCGCCAGAATGGCAACATCCAGCATCTGCCCTTTCTTGTTTGTTCTCACCGTTTCGATGCGGCCCAGGCCCTCTCCGTCCACCGCCATCTCCAGCAACGCATGCTCATGCCGGCGATTCTCCGGCACAATCATCTCCCACAAATTGCCTTCGCTCGCTTCTTCTGCGGTATACCCAAACATCCGTGTGAACGCCGGGTTCGTGTAAAGCACCCGCCGGCTATAAACAATCACCAGCGCTTCCGGAACGCTGGAGAGCACATCCTCCATCAGCCGCAACCGTGGCGTCTGCGCTGCGCCCTTGGGGCACGCAATAATCACCGCATCGCGCGAATCCGGGTCCAGAGTGTGGCAGATGCCTTCGACAGCCAGCATCTGCCCATCCGGGCAATGCAGCGTGGCGTGGAAGGGAGTCCCCTCGCATCCTGCTGCCAATTGCGTCTGCGGCTCGGCCATTCCGGTAGACAGTCCCCACAAGACGTCTTCCACCGGACATGGAACCCACGCGCCGTCGGCAACCCCCAGTAGCCGTCTCGCTTCGGCATTGGCAAATGCGATCTTCCCCGCGTACTCCAGGAAAACCAACACCGGTAGTGCATCGAGGACCTCCCGCTGTTCCGCGGAGTCCGAATTCTTTGGAAGATTCAACTTAACCATCTCCCAGGCAAAAAACGTAAGCTTGCTGCTCGTTCGTTCGTTTCCCTGTCCGCTCTACGGGCGGATTCTCGCTTATTGGCGATTCTTCAAAAAGTCTAGGCCGCGGCGCACTTCCTCATCCATCCCCTAAACCTGTTAGCGAATGTAACAAAAGTGCCTGAGTACCAAAAGGGTACGACGGTCCCCACCCAGGCGTGCTCCCCTCCCCAGCAGAGGGAGCAGGGATCACAGAGGGCGCAGGAAACACGGAGCGAGCAGGGATTACAGACGGCGCAGGAATCCGGAGGGAGCAGGGATCGCAGACGGTCCAGGAATCCGGAGGGAGCAGGGATCACAGAGGGCCCAGGAATCCGAACGGAGCAGGGATCGCAGACGGTCCAGGAATCCGGAGGGAGCAGGGGGTTTAAACCCCCTGAAAAAAGGTCGACCTAACGCGGCCTTTAGGCCCGGCCCGTTCCCTCCGTTTCCCGCAATCAGCCAAATCAGCTACGGAATCTCCACCAACTCCATCTGCCCATCCCGCCGCCGATGCAGCACAAACATGTCGCCGGCCTGGTTGCGAAAGATCAGCAGATCCCGGTCGCGGAACTCCGCCTCCTTCACCGCCTCTTCAATCGTCATCGGCCGCAGCGCAATCGCCTCCGCGCTCTTCATAATGTGCGGTTCCACCATCGTCGCGCGAAACGGGAACGAATGCACCGCAATCGACGCCCGCGTTCTCCCCCCACGCCCCGCCTTGCCGTCCGCCTTGCCGTTTTCCTCCCCAACCTCGGCCTGTGCGGGACGCGCCTTCGGCCGCGACACCGGCGGAGCGGTCATCACCTTTTCTTCCTTGGGCAGCCGCTTGCCCTCCATGCGCCTGTCCCTGTGCCGCCGCGCCTGGTTCTCCGCGTGCGCCATCGCCTGCCGCAGCGCCGCGTCCAGCGTGTCGCCTTTGCCCGTAGCCGCAATCGTCTGCAGCCGCGCCTTCAGGGTCAACTCCACAATCTGTGTATGCCTTTGCGCGCTGAAGGTAAGGCTGGCGCTCGCACTCCTGCCCATGACCCGGGCAATCCGTTCCAACCCCTCCTCAGCCTGCGTCCGCAGCGCTTTGGAGATCTTTACTTGCCTGGCGGTGAACTCCACATCCATGGTCAGCCTCCGCTTCTTGTTCTCCCTACCGGAATTCTGGGGGTAAGAACTTCGGATTGTAAAGCCACAGGTCGCCACTTGTCAGTTTTCAGTTGGCCAGCTACCAGTTTTCAGTTGTCAGTCCTTGGTCTTCAGAGAAGCGCCTTGATCTGAATTCTCGAACTCCCGCGGCACTTGGGCGAGATATCGAGCGTGCCGAAATCCCGCCGTGTGTGG
>JBAWCO010000428.1:0-1858 GCA_049590315.1 Occallatibacter sp.
TGTTAAATGCACCGACTTCCACGGGCATATCAAGCGTCCCGATCTCGTGTGTAGCCAACGGCAACGGACAATATCGCGTTGTAACAAACTTGCAATCAGGCGTCTAGGTCGATTGATGGCAGCATGCCAGCATTTTTCCGATGTCGGTGAGTGCCTGGCGGTTATTCGTACCAGAATTGATCGTTTGCGACAAGGGCGTTTCAGGGTACAGATCCAGTCGGAAAAGGGAAACTCAGTCCGCGTTGCTTTCAGTCATCGTCAGGCCCCAGTTCCTCGAAAGCGCACTTTTGAGCGGAGAAATACTTTCTGACTTTGCCAAAGCCATATGCTGCGATAAGAAATCTAAGGCCTTCATTGAACAGAGGAGCTCTTCTATCAATAGAGTAAGCTTGTCATAAACATTCTCAGGCAGTTTTTCATGGGGGCCTAATGAATCAAAATCTTGGTTCGCAACCCATCTTTGGGTCGTGTGCCGCTGTTCTGTGCTGCCGTCTAATGGCAGCGGTCTTGTTTTCGATTTCAGCACTTCCGGGCTTAGCCACAGGCGAAACGATCCAAGAATCTGCTCCGGCGCCTGCGCCTGCGATCGAGTTCACCGTCCAAACGGGCCACACCGCGGAAATTCACGGCCTCGAATATGCACCGAACGGGAAATTCTTTGCAAGCGCCGGCAAAGATTCCACCATCAAGATCTGGTCTCCCGGAGGCACGCTCATCCGAACGATTCGCACCGGCTTCTGGGTCGATTGTCTGGCTGTTTCTCATGACAGCCAGTTGCTGCTCGCGGCCTCGCGCATGGGCGGCAATATTTTCCTGCTTTCGCTCGAAGGACGGGTGGTCCACCGGTTTCCCAGCATACAAATGGTCACCAGCGTCGCCCTCTCCGATGACAATCGCACAGTGGCGGTCGGCACCATCAAAGGGCTGGTGCTTTTCCAACTCGATGGTACGGCTGAAACGCAACTCCATCCGGAGGGCGATTCGTCCGACCTTCCAACGAAAGGGAGCGCGTTCTTTCCACATGAGATCGAATCTCTGCTCTTCACGCACGAAGGACACATCGTCGGCGGATACTCAGATGGCAAGCTTCGATTTTGGACATATGAAGGCAAGCTGGTCCGAACCATCACCGCTCATGAATATGGGATAAAGACTCTTGCGCTGAGTCCGGATGACAAGACCTTGGCAAGTGCGGGAATGCCTTACCTCCTCGCCGACACCGCCACCAACATGAAGTCCTTAACGAAGCTTTGGGATTTGGAAGGCAATCCGCTTGGACAATTCTCCTCTCACTTGACTCAATCCTTGCGATTCACTTCCGATGGGACACAGATCGTAAGCGGCGGGAGTTATGACCATCATATTGATTTCTGCTCCAAAACCGGAGTACTGTTGCGCACCATCACCACGCCGAAGGGGGAATTTCGCTCGCCCAGGCTCATTGCGCTTTCGCCTGACGGGCAAACGCTGATCAGTGCAGATGAAAATTTTAACCCTCCTGGTTTGGAGATGTGGGATACCGATGGCCGCTTCGAACGCAGCCTCCGCGGTTTGAGCGGTCCCATGACCAACGTCACCGTCTCCCCTGATGGTGCATCGATCGTAACGCTCTCCGGGGATCGATTAGTGCGCATTTGGTCTCTCACGGGTCGACTGATCGCAAGCCTCCCCGGCCATACCGAATATCCGACGGGTCTGGCCTACGCTCCGAACGGGACCATCTTCGCCAGCAGCGGCAATGAACTCATTACGTGGACTCGTTTCGGCGAGAAGATAGCTGTGGAGACAGGATTTCATGATGGTGCCGGCGTACTCGCCTTTTCGCCCGACAGCCGCTATTTGTTCTGCGGTGATGGCG
>JBAWCO010000429.1:0-7799 GCA_049590315.1 Occallatibacter sp.
AGAGTCTACTGACTCTCGGCTGCAAAAACCGCGGTTGTGAGCGCGGGCACCGTAGCGGTTCCCGTTTTCGAGTTGAACGTGGACTGCCTGGTGATGAGATCGCTGGAATGCTGTTGCACCGGATGCAGATGCAGCGCCAAACCTTGCAACTGGCTGTTGGTGAAAGTCACCGGCGCATTGGTTGCGTTAAAGAACACCACGATGTGTTTGTAGATCCCGTAGTTTCCCCCATGCGCGTCGAGCTTCATGACAATCAGACCCGGCGTTTGATTCTGACCGGTGTTGAGGAAGGTGAGATTCTGTTGCACCTCGTCAAAGCTCGGCATGCGAAACAGCTCTGAGCTATAGCGGATCCGCAGCAGTTCCTGGAAGGCCGCTTCGCTGTAAGCAATATTAGCCGGAAGCGGCGTGTACGCCGGGTTGCTCAGCAGCGGCGTCATGATCGGCCACTGGCTCTGATTTTGGCTGGCGACGGGCAAGCCAATGCCCCAATTTGCCGTCTTCCCTGTCCAGTCGATCTTGTTGAACCAGTCACCGGAGTTATAGCTGTTCTGGTCCATGTCTTTGGAGCGCAGCAAGTCGTCGCCGCCCTGGAAGAACGGAATGCCCTGGCCCAGCATGACGAGGCTCATGGCCACAATCTGGCGTCGCGCACGCGTGGCAATGCTGTCACTGAAGCTGGACTTCAGCTGCACCTGGTCGAAGAGGTCCTGGTTGTCGTGCACCGAGGCATAGTTCACCGCTTCGATGGGACTCTTGGTATAGCCGGTGGGCTGGCCGTTGTAACTCACCTCTGCTCCCGTAACAGTTATTCCCGCACTATCGACGAAGGTGTAGTCGCGCAGGTTTCCCGTAAGTCCCACATCGATCCAGTCAGAGTATTGGAGTAACTGCCCCTGTTGCTGACTAGACGATAGAGTGCTGTTGGTGTAGGCGCTTGGGTCGGTGAAGAGTCCCGTCGCAAACCCCTGTACGCGTTCATCGGTGAACGGACTGCCACCGTGAATTCCATCGCGAATGCGGTCGTTGAACGTGCCGACACCAAAGCCATACAGGTTGATTTGCGAGGCGTTGGGGCCGATCTGATTGTTCGCCGTGTCTCCGAAGTTGAAGCCCTCTCCATAAAGGTAGATCTTCGATCCGTCGACGCCGTCTTTCTCCGGAGTCAGTGCCTCGAGGGCCTGCTGAATGTCAGTGACGTTGTAAGTGAACATGAAGCTCAGGATGTCAAAGCGGAAACCATCGATCTTATAGTCCCGCGCATTGAGCACCAGCGTATCGATAATCAGCTTCTCCATCATCTTGTGTTCGCTTGCAGTGTCGGGGCAGCACGAACCGCTCTCCAGGTTTCCGCTTGCATCGAGGCGGTGATAGTAGTTCGGCACCACTTCATCGAGATTGGAGTTGGGACCTTCGCCGCTCGCGTTGGTGTGATTGAAGACGACGTCCTGCACGACGCGCAGTCCCGCCTTGTGCAGACCGCTCACCATCGTCCGGTATTCGCGCACGCGGTTATCGGGGTTGATGGCGTAACTGCCTTCAGGGGTCATGTAATGCACGGGATCGTAGCCCCAGTTATAAGCAGGATTCGTTTGACTGGCGGCGACGGCAGCCTGCTGCTGCTGACCATCTGGCGGATCAAGCGCCAGTCCGGTAGGAATGATCCAGGTAGACTTGTCTTCATTCACGCTGGCAAAGTGGAACGAAGGCAGAATGTGCACGGCCTTCAGCCCGCTTGCGGCCAGGGCGCGGAGGTGCTTCATGCCGTCGGAGTTCTGATCGTTGAAGGCCTCATACATGCCGCGGTGTGCAGATGGAACCGTGCGGTCGTCGATGCTGAAATCGCGAACATGAAGTTCATACAGACTCAGATCGTTGAAACTCCGCAACGGCGGTGAGTTATCTTCATCCCACCCTGCGGGCTTGGTTTCATCGGAGTCGAGGTCGGTGATGCGGCTCTTGGTTCCATTCAGTGCGATGTCAATGGAGTACGGATCGCTGGTGACATTTGTGTCAACCGCCGAGTCAGCGGGCACCCACACCTGCACGCTGTAGAGGTAGTACTTATTCTTCCAACTGGAATCGCCGTCCGCCACCCACACCCCATTGTGTCGGTGCATCCGAACAACTGCAGCGGGCGTGGTATCGGACTCGTGATCGAAAATCTGCAGCGAGACACTCTGCGCGGTGGGCGCCCACACCTTCAGTTTCACGTCGCAGTTATCGTCGTCATCCCAGTCATGCCAATGGCGGTCGTCCCCATGACGGAAGACGACGCCGAGCTTCCCCGCATAGTAGTAGAGGTCGTCGAGAACACCGGCTTGCTGGACGCCGGTGGCATAGGTGAGCGTGCCGCTGGAGTTCACTGCGGAAAACGCGAGCTGTCCTTGAAGAAAAGTCTGCAGGGCCGTGACCTGCGTATTCGCCGGTAACTGAAGAACGGCATAACCGCTCAACTGCGGATAACGAAGCAACTCGTCCGCAGTGAGGCTTCCACCCGCGGTGAGCGGGATGCTGGTGCCGCCTGTGATGCCGGTGGTTGTCACCGATAGGCCGCCGGTGAAGCTGGAGCTAATGACGTAGGTATTGCCGGACTGCGCGAACTGCGGCTGGATAGCGATTCGTTGTCGATCGAGCCAGTATGCCTGCTCCACGTTGAGCAGACTATCGAGGATCTGGGTCGGAGTGGGCGTGGTGGTGAAGACTGTCGCATTGCCCGAAATTGCCCACGCCTGGAGATTGGTAGCAACATCCAGGAACATGTTGGGGCCGGGATCCTTCACGCCGGTGGCGGTGTTGTGAATGATGAATCCGAGGTTCTGCGCATTGGGAATCAGGCTGATGTCGAAGTACGCGCCATAAGAGTCATGCGCGGTCACGAAGGTCAGCCCGTCGTTGAAGTCGCCGGTGTATTCCGCCGTGTCGTCGAATGCATACACGGACCAGTTGTTGTAGTTTCCATCGGGACGATAATAGTGAATGCGCGCATAGCCGGGCAGCAGCGCGTTGGGATTCGTCAAACTGATCTGGCTCTTGTAGAGCTTGCCGATTCCGGTGTAGCCCCAGTACTCGAAGCCTTCTGTGGAGGGGTCGACAAACTCGTTGGGCCCAGGGTCTTTCTGGTCGCCTCCGGGTGCAGAGGGATTATGAATGATGAGGCCCAGGTTCTGCGCATTCGGCACAACAGCAACGTCGAAATACACGCCATATGCGTCAGTGTTTGTAACCGGCACCAGGCCGCTGTTGTAGTCGCCGGCATACTCCGTTGTGTCAAAGAAAGCGTAGATCGACCAGCCGGAATAATTGCCATCCGTCCGGTGATAGTGAACGCGCACATATCCCGGCAGCAGCGCAGTAGGATTGCTCAAGTTGGGCGCGGATGTATACAACTTGGCGATGCCGGAATACGCCCAATACTCCAGGCCCTGCGTGGCTGGATCGACAAAGAGATTGTTGGGCGTGTCTTTCTGGTCGCCCCCAGGCGCGGTGGGATTGTGGATGATGATTCCGACTTCCTGAGCGCCAGTGGTCACGCCTACATCGAAGTAGACGCCGAAGCTGTCCGTGCCAGTGACCTGCACGGGACCGCCGCCATAGTTGCCGGTATTCTCCGTCGTGTTGTTGAAGGCGTAGACGGTCCAGCCGCCATAGTTGCCGTCGGGCCGAAAGTAGTGGACACGAATGTGGCCGGAAGGAATGGGCGCATCGGACTGGGCGAGGACATGAACTGCGGCAAAGGCGCTGATCAGAAGCAGGAGGATGCGGGACGCACTCCTGCCCACAAAGTGCGAGGGACTCATGCGGAAGGTCATGGGTACGGCTCCAAGAAAAGTTGATGCTGTGTTTTCGTCGGGCGCGTTCGTTCGGCGCTCTTTGGGGGTAGCTCAGTTGAGCGCCGCCGATAGTACGTCGGCCGGATATCCGGTGTCAAGACACTTCCGCGATCGCCGCATTTCGCAGGTAGTTTGAGCGGGAATGAATCGTCGAGAACTAAATCTGGCTCGGCGTCAGAACCGATAGCGGAACGCCAGTTGCATGAGGCGCGGCGGCATGGCGTTTACGGCCTGGCCGAAGGTTGTGCTGGATGCGTTGCCTTCTACCATGGAGGCGCCAAAGAACTGAGCGTGGTTGACCACATTGAATGCCTCGGCGCGAAGTTCGAGGGCACGGCCGTCTTGCACGAAAAGAGTGCGGGAGAGAGTGGCGTCCAGGTTCTCGCTGCCCGGCCCGGAGAAGAAGCGGCGTCTCGCATTACCCATAGTGCCGAGGGCGGGAAGCGTGAGTTGGGAAGCGTCAAAGACCGACCGCCCTCCACGCGGATTGGTGTGGATGGAAAGCGAGTTACCCGACCAGGCGGGCGTGTCCACACCGTTGTTATTAATGCCGTTGGGAATGGTGCCAAGCAGAGACGTGTCGTTGTTGTTGAGCAGTGTGACGGGCAGCCCCGAAGTGAAGCGGGCGATGCCGGAGATAGACCATCCAGAGGACAGCGCATGAAACAGGCCTCCAGATTTTGGCTCAGGCAGCGCATATTGGAAGCTCGCAACCAGGTTGTGGCGGAGGTCGAATGCGGAGAGTGCGCGACTGAGCGAGGGGTCGACGGGGTTGACGGGCTCAGGCAATCCACTGGACTGATCGATCGATTTGGAGAAAGTGTAGCTGGCCAATAGATCAAGACCGTGAGCGCTATGATTGAGCGAGGCTTCGAGCGCGTTGTAACTGGCGTTTGCGATAGTGCGTTGCTCTTCGACACTGCCAAAGGCGGGGCCGAATTGCGTGCGGGCGGCCTGCTCGTTGAAGGGGCCGCATGCTGCGCCGAGAGACAAACAGAGTGCCGGGTTGGCGGGGTTGGCTTCTTCGAGAACCAGTAAGTGATGTGAGGACGTGCCGACGTAGCTGATTGTCGCCAGAGTTGATCCGCTGAACTGGCGCTCGATGCTGGCCATCCAGTGCTGGGCGTAGGGAGTGACGTCGCGTGGATCGACCGCCGGAATGCCAACGAGCGGCTCGAACTGCGACCAGTCGACAGTGGTGTTGGGATTGGACCGGCTGGCGCCGTACGCAACATGCTGCAGCGGGAAACGCTGGCCTGCATTGGCTCCGGTGGCGGCAACGGTGAAGGGCGAAGCGAAGAGCGGCGGCGCTGCCGAAGTATAGGTATAGCCATAGGGTGGATTGGCGCTCATGATGCCGGCCGAGAGGCCTTCATACGCGGTGTAGAAAATCCCGTAGCCCAGGCGAATGCTGGTTTGGCCGGGCGCACCGGTGAGTTTGTGCAACCACGGCGCATCAAAGGACGGAGTCCACGCAATGCCGGCCCGTGGTGCGAGGTCGTTGCGAGCAGACGCGAGCGAGCGGGGCACACCGGGATCGCCTGGGAAAACTAAACCCGGCGGCGCGTCGGGAAAGACTTGCGACTGCTCGCCCTGGACAAGGGTCTGGAGCTGATTGAATTTTTCGAGCCAGGGACGGATGCGGTCGAGGCGGACGCCGTAGTTGACAGTGAGTTCGCTGGAAACTTTCCAACTGTCCTGCGCGAAGGCGGACATATAGAGGTTGCGATTGTAGAAGCTGCTGGCTTGGCCTTGCGTGTAGCTGGAGGTGACGCCGAGCAGGAAGTCAGCGAAGTCTATGCCGGTTTCAGAGCCGTTGAAAGCGAAACTGCCGTTGAAGATCGTGTCGGGATGCGTGTTGATTTGGTTGGAGTGGATTTCGCCGCCGAACTTGAGGCCGTGCTTGCCGTAAATTCGAGAGAAGGTGTCGCTGATTTCGTAGATATTCTCCGCTTGCACTATTGCGGTGGTGTCGACGCCCATCGTGAAGTCGTTGAAAGCGACGTTGGCGATGCCTTCCGTGGAGGGCTTGAGCGGGACGATACCTGAAAACCCTTGCGACGCGAGCGACGGGCCGACACCGCCCCGTGGCCGACCTACGGCGTTGGCGTTGCGCATGTAGCTGAGGTGGAATTCGTTCAGCGCCGTCTCGCCGAAGGTGATGGAGTGGCCGAGACTGAAGAGCTGCGCCAGCCCGTTGGATGTGGCGCTGAAGCCGGGAATGCTGGCGCCGCCGGTTCCGGTTGGGTATGGATTGAGGAGCGAATACTGATCGAGAAAATAGTAGCCAGTGAGTGCGGATTTGCCGTGGGTCCAGTCGAGGCGAAAGGCGCCTTTGTCGTCGATGAGGGTTTCAGCTTCAGACGATGTTTCGAAAGCATTGGAGCCTGCGTTGGGTGTAGGGATGGAGGCAAGCAGGTTTCTGGCGGGAGCCGACCATGCGGACTGCGAAATGTGGCCGGTTGGAAAGACTTGCGAATATGGCTCGCCGGAGGTGACGTGTTGGCCGAGTAACGAAGAAAGCTGTGCGGCCCATGCGGCGCCATTCACGCTGCCGGTAAGCGGGTTCTGGCTGAAGTCACCGCTGCGCTCGGCAGTGGTCGGAACGGCCATGTCGCCGGTGTCAATGCCCTCAGTGAGACGAGTCCCCTGGTAGTCGGCAAAGACGGCGATGGACTTGTGGAAGGGTGTTCCGCCGATGGCGACGCCAAATTGATTTTGGCGATAGGCGGCGCGGTTTTCCGAGAAGTAATTGCGTGCGTCGAGAGCGGTATTGCGCAGGAACTCGAATGCGGAACCATGCCAGTCCTTGGTTCCGGACTTGGTAACCACCAGGACTTGGCCACCTGAGGAGTTGCCGTACTCGGCGTCGAAGTTCGAGGTAAGGACGCGAAAGCTGTCGATGGCGTCGAGGTTCGGGACGATCGAGGTGCCCATGTTGACGTCTTCCTCGACATCGCTACCGTTCACGCGAAAACCGTTGGAGGCCTCGCGTTGACCGCTGATCGACAGATTGCCAGGATTTGCGTTGCCGGAAGGCGGCGTGGAAGCGACACCGGTCATGATGACGGCACCGGGCTGCGCTGTGCTGGCGGGAACAATGCCCGGTTGCACGGCCATGAGATCAGTAAAGCTGCGGCCGTTGAGTGGCACGCTTTCCATCTTCTTTGAGTCCAGCGTCTCGCCCAACTGTGTGCTGGTGGTCTCGGCTGCGAGGGCATCGGCGGTGACTTCAACAGTTTGGGCGTCGACGATCTGCAGGGAAAGGTCGAGGGTGACGCTAGGCTCAGAATCCGTGAGTTCGGCGCTTGTTGCCAAAGGCGCGAAGCCATCGACGGCAATCTTAACCTGATAGCTGCCGGCGGACGGAAGCTGGACATGGAAGTCGCCTTGGGAGTCGCTGGTGGCTTCGACTGCCGGTTGGTTTGGAGCGACGACGATGGTGACATGAGCGCTGGGAATGCGGCCGCCTGTCGAGTCATGGACTACGCCGGCGATAGTAAAGGCCGGAGCGGCATGGAGTGAATGAACCAAGCCGGGAACGAGAAGAATAAGGACGAAAATGGAATGCTTTCTCACGACAATACTCCGGGAATGAGCAAAATCAGTGTTTTGAAATCGCCGAAACCAATATCCGACTGAATAGGTCCTCTTTAAAAGTACGACTAATTTAATCCGAATTCAATCGGTTCAGGCAACAAGCGTGATACAGATCACCTCTCTCTATTCGTAAGGGCCGCTGGCGGGCGATTCCCGCAGCCAAATCGCAGGATTCATCGGTACCCGTTGGGCATGGGATGCTTCAGTGCAACATCCGACTCATGTGGTCGCAATTCAATAGTTTGACCAAGACGGTTCGAGACCAGGAGAGTCGCAAGCGCGGGAGGAATTCGGGAAACGGGGATGGAGGGAACAGGGATCAACCGGACAAAGGCGGGGATTGCAGATCTGGGGTCAGAAAAGCAG
>JBAWCO010000430.1:0-5504 GCA_049590315.1 Occallatibacter sp.
TTGAGCCAGGGCTGCACCTTTGAACTCAGGACAGTCAAAGATGGAAAAATGCCGATTGACCTTGCAGTGACGGGAAAGTTCTTTGCAAGTGCGATGACCGTTGCGTTAGCTCTCGAGGGGAGACCCATTGATTCAAAGTCCTTCACTCAACAGTTCAAGAGCTCGACGGAGTGGGATTTCACGGTGACTGTTCCCTCTGGCACATCCAAAATCACCGCGTTATTTACGCTGACCTCAAAGAATCTGGTCCGTGACATCGACTGTTCAGCGAAGCCGGTGAAGAAGATTGTCAAACCAAAAGGGGAGAAGAAATCTGTTCCACCGCCTTCGGCAGTTCCACCGACGCCGAAACCTCCAAAGAAATCTTGATCTTCGGTCAGAGAAATCGATACCTATTCATTTGTCCTGAGGACCGACGAAAACTGACGGGCTGAACGATAGGCGGACATCCCGCATGACGAGACATACAACACTCGCGTAGGCCCATAGTGTTTGAGGCGGTTGGAAGGATTCTCCCATTCTCAGAAAATCTTTCCGAACTGAGCGACAGTGCCTTGGCTACGCTTCCTTCTGTCACTCAGGAAAGAGTGCGTAAATCGAGTTGAGCTATGCCTGTTATTCCTCGACAGGAACCCTCCTCTGCGGAAACGTCCTCTGGCGTTGTCGATTGCTCTCTGCTGAAGGCGGAAGAGTCGCCTCCGTTCTTCACGTCCCTAGCATTTGGGTTTACAGCCTGCCCGTTATACGCCTCGGCCGGTATGTCCGATTCCGACGGTAGGCGACCGAACGTCTCGCGGATGAGTCGGACGGGGCGGAACCTTGTGCATGACGGCTCCGGATGGTATTCAGAATCCACGGTTGAAGCGGCACGGAAGGACCAACGTTGTGCGAGAAAAGTACGCTCATGTTGTTCCTGCTGGACAGAGGTCGGCGACGACCCAATGGCTTTCTCTCAGTTGAATCTGATCCAATCGCAGCGACACGGCTTCCGATCGTCGCAGACCGCATCCGAGCAGCAGACCAACCAACGCCGCGTCTCTTCTGCCGCGTATGGTGTTCCGCGGAATGGAGTTCAAGAGGTCTTAGGCTTGATCAGTAGACAGCCAATTGCCAATCCTTGTGCCGAGCCGCTTGCCCCCCTTCACTCGGTGGATTCCGATTGCCAATTCCGGGCTCAACATGCTGCTCTCCGCAGCTTCATCGGCTAGACGGCGGATCGCGGAGAGGTGAAGATTAATCGTCGCAGCTGACAGTGAGAGTGATTCGAGGAACGGGCGATATCGCAATACAATAGCACGGTTGAATCCAAGCCGCGGCTCCGAACAATACCAAGCGATGAACTTGCCGATGGCATTTTTGTAGGCACGGCGAGAATGCTATGAGACGAGCGTACTGAGCGCGGCTGCCTTGGCATGCTCCAGTTCAAGGATTGTGAGGTTTGCAAGCGGACTCGCAACATTCAATGATGGCTTTTTTGCAGGCAAAGGAAGTGGCTCCTTCGACCGCCTCCTATTTTGGTGCTGCCAGATGTCGAGGCGAAAGTCGAAACTCCTTGGTTTTTCGACGACAAATGACCTTGTTCTGAGAATAAGTCGGCAATCGAGAACGGTTTTCGGTGTCACGAGTCCGACTAGCTGGTTTTCAGCCACTTGCCGAGAACATTGATCGACTTGAATTGCTCAATGAGCGCCGGTTATGGCCTGGATGCAACAAGTCAGAGACGAACGCCGAAACTGGGTCGGGGTCAAGAACGCCGCTCAACTGCCTCGCTCTTCCTGGCTATGAAGTCGCCAGCCGATCGGCCGATGTTGAAATGAATACCGGTGACGGCATCGATGTGCCTGGGCAAGTGGGCTACCCTTTCCCCGACGTGAATGCTCCGGAGCCATGTCCGCGGAAAACGTCGCGCCCGCCCACCGCAATTGGCTCGTGCAAGCAAACCCACGGTAGTAGTCCATCGGCCTCTCATCGAGATCAGCGAGGTGACGATGAGCGCAGCAATCATACGGGCCGCAGCACGCGAATTGAACCGCACGAGTGAGGCGAAAGTGCGAGGTATTTTGACTAGGGCATTCGCAATGGCAGCGACCGTGAAACCAAGGTCTATTGCCGGCTCTCGGCGATTTTCTCAGCCTAGCAAGCGGAAACCTCAACCTTGCAAGGCGGCAGGACAACATCTGAGCGGTCCTATTTTTCCGTCTGAGGCACAATCCTCTCGAGTTGCGCAACCTGTTGCTTCATCAGGTCCGCGTTGGGTCCGGGAGGAGTATAGGTCAGGCAGCGGCGCAGGTGATCAAGCGCTTCTTTGTATGCCCCCTTCCCGGCCAGAATCACTGCCAAGAGTTGTTCCGTGTTGGGGGCCACGTGGCTGGGATCCATGCCCAATGACGTTTCTGCGGCCTTCTCGGCAACGGTTGCGTGGCCAAGGTTCAAATTGCCCACCGCACTGAAATACCAGATCTGCGGCGTCCCCGCCGGGTTCAGTTGAAGTGAGTGATCAGTCGCGTTCACCACGTCCTGCCATTTCTTCTGCAACGCTTGCAACGCCGCAATCCGTTCGTAAGGGGGAATGTACCTGGGATCTACTGCGACAGCCTTCGAATATGCATTCAAAGCATCCTCTGGTTTGTCCGTCTCTTCGAGCTTGCCCAGGTGGTACCACGCTTCGGCAAACTGGGGATCGATGATCACTGCCTTCTGCAAGTGGCGGCGCGCACTGTCGAGGTGTTTTTCGGTCTCGTCGGAATGTGCTTTCTCAAACTCTTTGAGAGCATCCGCAGAGGCCGATGCCGTCGTAGCGCTTATCGTTGAGCCCATCGCCCGCTCGTTCTGCCGTAGGTGGATCGTGCCGATGTCCGGGTCGTCCATGATGGTGCCGTTGACGATCGTTACCGATGTCGACTCAAAGCCGTCGAGGACGGCGCTGACCTTGCAGCCCGCCAAGGTAGCGGCGGTAGCTCTTTGTAGATCGCTCTTGGTCTTCACAACCTCGCTTGCCGGGAGTCTGGCTTGGATGTCGAAATTGCCTTTTGCATCGGCCACTGTGTTGTAGCGAGTTTGGCCATCGCAATTCACGACAATCGGAATTGGATCCCAGAGCGGCTTGGCGCCCTCCACCACCACCTTCCCCGCAAAGCGCATGCTCCCAACCTGTGCATTCATCAATTCGCCAAAATTGACCTGGGGCCCCGACCCGCTACTCAACGCCGGATTATTGGCGGCGGATTGAGACTTGGCTAGAGTACTCGCACATGAAACGATCGCAATCGTCAAGAGTCCTGCGAAAAAAGGATTGAGCTTCATCAAGCTTCTCCCGGTACGGCCAGAATTATACTCGCCTCAAACTTGGCGCGAAAAAGATCTCACCTCGGGTCTTCTTGCGAACGCGACCTTCTTCACATAGAAATCGAGGCGGTCAACGAGGAAGCTGCTGGTCTTCATCGAAGAGTTCGCCCATGCGTGAGCCAATTACTCGCCCCCGCGTGGGCTAACTATTGGAGCGGCGGATGATGAGGCGCTTCTGCAGGGGATGTTGTTGTGACATCCCCTGCGCTTCGCGTGCCCAGGTCCACTTGGAACTCCTGGCGGTTACGTTGGTCTTCCGCCGCTTGATTCAATCGCGAGAAAGTGTCTCGCTCATATTGCGCCTTTTCTGTCATCTTCGCCCGAGCGTAGGCTTTGGCGAGGTTGAAGTGTATTTCCGGACTCGCAGGACTTAGCTTGCCCGCGATCTCCAGCTCGTGCATTGCAGATGTCACGTCGCCTGCTTCCAGAGAAGCACGTCCAAACAGGTAATGAGCATCTACGGAATTGGGAGCGATAGTGATTGCGCGTTGCGACCAGGTGATCGCTGTAGCAGCATCGTGCTGGCGAAGCGCAATCGACGCCAAGCGAGCCAATGGTAGTTCGCTCCTTGGAGAGATAGCTATCTCTGCCTGCATCTCGGCGGCGGCCTGATCGAACTCCGAGATCGCAATCAAGGCGGTTCCATAAGCGTAATGAAGGAACGGTGTGGACGGATACTGATCCAGCAGGCGCTTGAACTGAGGGAATGCTTCGTCGTACTTGCTTTGTTGCAGAAGCGATTCAATCCGACCCGCGGTGGTCACCAGGGCGGCCTGCTGCTTGTTCGCCGTGTCTGGAAATTCCGCCCTTCGCAATAGCGCCAGACCGAGCGCATACTCCACTCTCGAAGCCGGAGCGTCCGCTGAGTTTGCGGCCGAGGCCAGCACCTCGGCGGCCTGGTCAAAATGGCCGGCGTGGACGAGCAATATGCCGTACGTGTACCTGGCCAATGAAATGGACTCTGGACTGGCGCTCAAGCCGAGTTTCGCGCCGCGGTCCAAGTGTATGAGCGCATTGTCAAAATCTTTCAACTCAAATTCGCAGAGCCCCAGCAACGCCCAGCCAGTACCGCTCTCGGGAGTCACTGCAAGCCACGCCTTCAAATCAGGGATTGCAGCGGAATACTGGCCGGCCATGTACTCCTGCATGGCCCGGTTCCAGCTTTGTCGAGCGTCCTCCAAAGGGGGCCCCGGCTTTGAGGCAGCGCTTGCGTTGGCATAGAGAGCAATCATGCGCTGCTCGATAGTCGGATGGCCGGCCAGGGCGGGCGCAACGAATTTCCGCTCAGCGGCTGCCTGCTCGTGCTTGCCTGCCGCTTCCAACGCTTGGGCGAGCATCTCGTGCGCATCCTTATCATTTGCAGAAAGTCGGACGGCTTCCTGCCCGGCTTTGAGCGATTCATCCATTGCGCCCTGGCGAAGTGCGAGGCGGCTGACTTCGATCCACGTCGCCGAGCTACCAGGCGAAATCTTCGTCTCTGCAAGCATTTGCTCCAGTGCTTCCCTCTCTTTTCCCGCTTTAGCAAGGGCTAGCCCGTACGCGAAACGCAGATACGGAACGTCAGGGTTGGCAGGCAACAATGCGGCCAGGCGAGAGGGCTCGTCCACCCCGGATGTTGCGGCGCCTCCCGCTGCCAGCACCAACGCCTCACTGGATGGGTTAAGTTGTTCGGGCAGCAGAGGAACGCGCAACAGCGCCAGCCCAAGGGCAATCTTCGCCTGAGGCGATACGATGCCGGTCCCGAAAGTCGCCAGCAACAATTCGGAGGCGCGCTCGAATTCTCCCGCGCGGATCCACAATATCCCCAGGTGATAGCTGGAAACGCGAGCAATTTCTTCATCGTCCTTGATTCCTAGGGTCCGCGACTTCTCCAGATGGGTGAGCGCGTTGTCGTAATCGCGCGTTTCGTATTCTGACAAGCCAAGAAGGCTCCAGGCCGTCCCCACGTTCGGCGCAAATTCCACGACTTTTTGAAAGTTGGCTTTTGCCTCCGCGAACCGGTCGCTGCTATACAGCAACATGCCCAGGTTCCATAAGCCCTCTTTCCACTCGGGCTGAAGCTCCAAAGCACGCTGATAGTCGCGGATCGCGGCGTCGGTTTTTCCAGCTTCCCCTTCTTCGAGTGCCTGTTTGCGCAGGCTATCGATATCGACAGATGT
>JBAWCO010000431.1:0-2258 GCA_049590315.1 Occallatibacter sp.
GTCCAGGCCAAACAGGTGATCGGCCTTCCTGAATGGGCCGACTCCGACAAGTTCGACATCGACGGCAAACCCGACGGTGAAGGCGCGCCAAGCGGAAAGCAGTGGGATATCATGATCCAAAAGCTGCTGGCCGACCGCTTCAAGCTCACGTTTCACAAAGACAAGAAGGAGCTTTCCGTCTACGTGCTGAGCGTCTCCAAAACGGGGGCGAAAATGACTAAGAACGACAGCGCACCCAACGGCCTTCCCGCCCTCTTTTTCCAGGGTTTGGGCAAACTGAATGTGCGCAACGCGCTGATGACGGACTTCACCGGACTTATGCAGAGCGCTGTACTTGACCGTCCTGTTCTGGACCAGACCGGGCTGGCTGGCAGATTCGACTTCAGTCTCAACTGGACGCCCGACGATTCGCAGTTCGCCGGCATGGGCGCCAGGGTTCCGCCGCCCACAGACAGTGCCGATGCGCCGCCCAATCTTTACACCGCCATCCAGGAGCAGATCGGCCTCAAGCTTGATGCCACCAAGGCCCCTGCCGACGTAATGGTGATCGACCACGTGGAGAAACCCTCGGCTAACTAGGCCTGAGACCGCTGGGTTCCGCGTAATGGCGGAGCCCCGGGCCCCACATTTGTGTTCTGGGATAGCCAGCACAGAGAGCGAAAACGAAGACGCAATCGTCAAATAGGCGAACCCGCACGAAGCCAGAAGCTGTAGCTGCTTTGACTCTCTGGAGTTCCGGCACCCATCTCAATCGAGGACTGTGTAGGATGACCAAGCCCACCCCGCCCCCACTGAATCTCCGTGCGAAGCGGTTGCCGATTGCGCTCGGTTTGCTAGTCCTGGCCGTGCCGTTTCTGTGGGGCCAGCAGACACCGCCCGCAGTTGCAACGGCCGCCAATCCGCAAGCCGCTCCTCTTCCTACTCCGATCTACGACGTAGCATCCATCCACAAATTCAAGCACGACGGCGGTCCTCTGAGAGTTTCCATGAAAACCGATCCGGACGGCTTGACCGACTCTCACGTCCGAGTAAAGGCGCTCATTTGTCAAGCGTACGGGCTAAGTGAGTACCAGGTGTCCGGGGGGCCGGAATGGGTGTCCTCTGACTACTACGATGTCAGCGCGAAAATGGATGAGCCAACCATGGAGATGCTCCGCACTCTTTCCTCAGATCAGAAAACGCAGGTCCGGCAACAGATGGAGCAGGCCCTTCTCGCCGACCGGTTCAAGTTGGTTGTTCATCACGAGACAAAGCAATTTCCAATCTACGCGCTGATTGTTGCCAAGAGCGGCCTCAAGCTTCATGAATCAAAGTCCGACGACGACTACAAAAACGGCCTCAAGGGGTTCGATGGCAGGCCTGGCGGCAAAGGCATGATGCGAATGCAGTCCGATCCAGCGGGATTCCAGCTCACCGCTCAGGGACTCTCTATGGATAAGTTAGCAGCTCAACTTTCCGGTCAACTGGATTCAAAGGTTCAAAACAAGACCGGCCTTGAGGGATCCTATGACTTCACGCTTCGATATTCGCAGGAGGACTCGCCGGAGGAATCCTCTTCGAGTCCTGCGGCGCCTTCGATCTTTACTGCGCTGCAGGAACAGCTAGGCCTGAAACTCGAAGCGACGAAGGGACCCGTCGACGTCATTATTATCGACCACATAGAACCACCGTCAGAAAACTAGCTTCACGTTGGAGTCAACGGATGGCGCAGAGTCGGCGATTCATCTACAACTCGCTCCTCTGGATCCTCGCGCTTCTTTGCGTCTCCAACCATCTCGTGGCTTCGGAGTATCACGGTCAGGTGACGTTCGGCGGCTTGCCCGTTCCCGGAGCCACTATCACTGCGACTCAAGGCACAAAGAAATTCACCACCATCTCCGACCAGGGAGGCGTCTATAACTTCGACGATCTTCCCGACGGCCAATGGAAAATCCAGATCGAAATGCAATGCTTCGCCACCATCCAGGCCGACGTGACCATGGCTCCCAACACGCCAGCCGGCGAGTGGGAATTGGTCTTGCTTCCCATCGATCAACTGATGGCCCGCACCAAGCTCATACAGGCTCCGCCCACCATCCAGCCGTCCCTCGTCACGCCTCCAGCCGCGAAGAAACCCGATGCGGCAGCAGCGAACGCACCCACTGAAATTCCAAAGCCGCCCGATGAACAAAGCCAGCAAGCCAATGACGGCTTTCTCGTCAATGGCAGTGTCAACAACGCAGCAACCAGTCAGTATTCGCTCGATCGCGCTTTCGGCA
>JBAWCO010000432.1:0-3176 GCA_049590315.1 Occallatibacter sp.
GGGGGAGACTCGGGATCGATCACCGACATTGAGCAGGCGGGGTTAGTACTAATCGTCGGCAGCAATACCGCAGAGAGCCATCCGGTGCTGGCCACGCGGGTCAAGCGCGCGCATAAGATGCATGGACAAAAGCTGATTGTCGCCGACCTGCGCGAAAATGAGATGGCAGCACGCGCGGACCTGTTCTTCCATCCTCGACCCGGCACCGATCTTATCTGGCTTTCGGCTGTGACCAGGCACATTCTCGATAACGGGCTTGCCGACCGGAAATTTATCGACAACTGGGTCCACGGCGCTGCAGAATTCAAAAAGAGCCTGGAATCCTTCACACTTGAAATGGCCAGCGAAAGGTGCGGACTTCCGATCGCGACACTCACCAAGACGGCCCACATGATCGCGGAAGCCAAGGGCGTCTGCGTTCTCTGGGCCATGGGAGTTACGCAGCATTCCATGGGGTCCGACACCTCGACGGCAATCTCCAATTTACTGTTGGCGACCGGTAACTACATGAAGCCGGGAACCGGCGCCTACCCTCTGCGCGGACATAACAACGTACAGGGTGCCAGCGATCACGGCGCCATGCCGAATTACTTCCCCGGCTATCAAAAGGTAGACGATCCGGCGATTCGGGCCAAGTTCGAGAAGGCATGGAATGTCTCCCTGCCGCCAAAGCCGGGACTCGACAACCACATGATGATTGAAGCCATTCACCAAGGCAAGCTTAAGGCAATGTACCTTTTCGGCGAGGAGATGAGCCTCGTAGATTCGAATGCCAATTTTGTTGGAGACGCATTGGCGAAACTCGACTTCTTTGTTGTACAGGAAGTTTTTTTTAGCGAGACATGCCGATTTGCCGATGTGATCCTGCCGGCTAGTCCAAGCCTTGAGAAGGAAGGAACCTTCACCAGCACCGAGAGGCGTATCCAGCGTCTCTATCAGGCTCTTGAGCCTCTTGAAGAGAGCCGTCCCGACTGGATTATTATTCAGGACGTCGCAAATCGACTTGGCGCCGGCTGGAAGTACGAACATCCTTCTCAGATTTACAAAGAGATCGCAGCACTGACACCGCTGATGGCCGGTGTCACTTACGAACGCCTGGAGGGTTACAAAACCCTGCAGTGGCCCGTGGCTGAAGATGGCAGCGATCAGCCTCTGCTGTACACAAAGGGATTCAATTTTCCTGACGGCAAGGCCAGGTTCTATCCCGTTCCATGGACTGAGCCCAGCGATCAGCAGAACTCCGAGTATGACCTGCACTTGAACAATGGTCGCCTGCTGGAACACTTCCATGAAGGCAACATGACATATCGCACAGAGGGTATTCGTGAGAAGACTCCGTGCACATTTATCGAAGTGTCGCCCGAGCTTGCCGGCGAACGCGGCATACAGACAGGAAGCTGGGTGCAGTTAACCTCACGCTACGGCAAGGTGCGTGCACAGGCAGTTATCACGACAAGGGTGCGTGGAAAAGAACTGTACATGCCCATGAACTCTACCGAAGAAGCAGTTAATCGCCTCACCAGCAGTCACACGGACAAAGCGACCCACACTCCTGCCTACAAGGAAACTTCTGTGCAGCTTCGAGTGTTGGGAGAGGTCGGCGAAGATCCGTTACCGCGCACTAACTCCCGCCATGGACATCCGACACCGCAGGCTGGAGTTGAAGTGGAGCGCAAGTGGAAGCGCAAGGACTATCGCGAACCAGGCAATCAGCTGGTCCAGATTCAGACTAGCTAGCCCGATACAAGGAGAAAAAGATGGCCCGACCAATCTCTTTGGAGCTACCACCCCGCGATCCTCGCCAGGAATTGCGGAAGCGACTTGAGGAAGCACCCGTGGAGCACGCTGAGGCATTGCTCGACTCCTACGAATTACTTCAACAATTGCACGAGCACGGGGTGTTTGAAATCCTTCGGGGCGCACTAGGTGCAAGTGACAAGCTAGTCGAAACCGCAGTGGATGCCGTCAAGTCTGACGAGTCGGTGCGCGCCATACGCAATGCCATGATCCTGGGCAAGATGCTTGCATCCATCAACCCAGAGGTGCTGCAATGCGTGGCTACGGCGGCCGGTGAAACGCTTGGATGCTACCAGAAGCCCATCATTGAGCCACCCGGGCTCTTCTCGCTTCTCAACCAGTTTCGCCACAAAGAACTGCGCAGGAGCATTGCCCTCATCAACCGCTTCCTGGAGACACTCGGAAATCAGATCAAGTTACGCGGAAGCTGCAATTGATGCGGGGTTACTGTTCGGTCTAGTCTTGAAAGGAAAACATGCCGAGTTCAAATCGTTGGGCAATTGCAGCAGCAGGCATTCTGATGCAGATGGCACTAGGCGCGGTCTATGCATGGAGCGTCTTCCGAATTCCTCTTGCAAAACAGTTTCATTGGTCGATCCAAGATGTAACTCTCACCTTTACAATTTCCATCTTTGTTCTAGGAATCGCAGCCTTCTTTGGAGGCCTCTGGTTGAACCGGAAAGGTCCCCGCGTTGTCGCGCTCACGGGCGGATTTCTCTATGGATTCGGAGTATTCCTGGCGAGCCTCTCAGCCGACAAGTTGTGGTGGCTATACCTGAGTTACGGAGTGATTGGGGGAATCGGACTGGGGTTCAGCTATATCGTTCCCGTTGCGGTGTTGGTCAAGTGGTTCCCCGACCGCAGAGGACTTATCACCGGCGTCGCCGTAGGAGGCTTCGGTGCCGGCGCCCTGATAACTGCCCCCGTGGCTACTCGTCTCATCCAAGCTGTAGGCGTCCTGCAGACATTCGCATATCTCGGCGTCGCTTATCTCGTGATAACCATGGCTACCGGCTATTTCATGCAGAATCCGCCGGACGGTTGGAAGCCTGCGGGGTGGGTCCCCAGCGCTACCCAGACAAAACAGCGCGCAGGAAAAGACTATTCCCTCGGCGGCGCTCTCAAGACTTGGCAATGGTGGGCGCTGTGGTCTCTCTTGTTCCTCAACACCTCGGCGGGCATCTCGGTTATCTCCCAGGAATCACCCATGTTTCAAGAGATCGCCAAGGCAAGCGCAATCGTTGCCGCCGGCATGGTTGGCATTGCCAGCATCGGCAACGCCGTGGGCCGCATTTTCTGGGCTTGGACCTCAGATGCCATTACCCGCAGATGGACATTTGTCGTCATGTTTCTGGTTCAGGTTGGCCTCTTCTGGATGC
>JBAWCO010000433.1:0-15892 GCA_049590315.1 Occallatibacter sp.
CCAAGCGGTGCTCGCGGGCAACTGAAGTCCCGGTCATCGCGCTCATGACGCCAAGATACCGCGATAGCGCGATAGAATCGCGGGTTTATTCGTAAGAGGTATTCAGTTTATAACACAGTAGTACTAGAAAGCTGTCCGGATCCAAACGCCCCAGCAGGAAGTTTGCGTCCGTGACCGTCGGTCTTGTCCCGCGTCCGAAGCAGATCGGTCCCGGCTCAGCGCCGGCCGATTCAGGCCCAACGCGCAGCATACCGCCCGCATCGAAGCGGGCTATGGATCCCCCTCCGGCTCCGGCGGTATGGATATCGAGCATTGGCACACCAACGGGCACGCCCGCCACCACGGATTCGTTGGTCAGTTGCGCGCCCATTGTAGCGTCTGCGAGAAAAACGTCCGTGGATGTACCTCCCATGTCGAATCCAATAATGCGTTCGCAACCGGCCCAACGCGCCACTTTGCAAGCGCCAATGACCCCACCTGCCGGCCCTGACAGCACTGTGCGCACCGGTTCCTCAGCCGCGAGCTGCGCTGGAATGATACCTCCCGAAGACTGCATTACATCGACGCGACCGGCGCCGTGTTGCGCAGTTACGCGCCGCGTCAAATCGTCGAGATAGCGCCCGATGCGCGGTGCCAGGTATGCATTCACTACCGTTGTCGAAGCACGCTCATATTCGCGAAACTCGGGCAGAATCCTGTGCGAGACAGAGATGGGCAGGCCCAGGCAACGCAACGCCGATTCCACCCGTTTTTCCGTCTCTGGATTCGCGAATGAGAAGAGCAGCGAGATGGCAATTGACTCGGCCCCGCTGGCCCGCATCTGGTCAACAAGCGTCGCTAGTTCGTCCTCCGTAGGTGCGCGTAGAATGTTGCCCTCCGCGCTCACCCGCTCCGGAACTCCGAAACGCAGTCCTTTGGGCACAAGGCAAATCGGAATCGGCGCGAACCAGTCATAAAGGCGGCTGCGCGTCTGGCGCCCGATCGCGATCGTATCCTCAAATCCGGCAGTGGTTACAAACGCAACGCGGGCGCCCGTGCGCTCAAGCATCGTGTTGGTTCCGACGGTCGTGCCGTGCCGCACATCGACAACTTGGCCGTCGGCTATTCGAGCCAGAGCATCGAGAACCGCAACCGAAGGATCGGCTGGCGTGGAAAAGAGCTTGAGCACACGAAGCTGCCCCTCTGCGATGTAAACGCAGTCAGTAAATGTGCCGCCAGTATCGATCGCTACGCGCAAATTGACCCACTCTTGTGACGCAAATTTCAAGGCACAACCCCAGAGCCTCGACGCCGTATCCTAGATACTCTAAAGCAAGAAGCAGACTCTAAATCGACAGGAGCGCGCTTGACCGGGATCACTACCTGGCTGTTCGAAGCCTCGCCGGAGCAGAGGCGCACACTGCTAGCCGCATCTCTGGGCTGGATGCTCGACAGCATGGACGTGATGCTCTACATGCTGGTGCTCGGCGAGGTGCAGCGTGAAATGCATCTATCCGCGGCTCTCAGCGGCGCCATGATGTCGGCTACGCTTGTCTCGGCGGCCATTGGCGGCCTGGGCTTCGGATGGTTTGCTGACCGCTTTGGACGCGTCCGTGCCCTTACTTCGAGCATGCTGATCTATTCGATCTCCACTGCGTTGTGCGGCTTCACGCATTCGCCCGTGCAGCTCATGACCTGCCGTATTCTTTTGGGCCTGGGAATGGGCGGCGAATGGGCCTCCGGCGCAGCCCTGGTTGCCGAAACCTGGCCTGTTCAGCACCGCGGCAAAGCTCTTGGGTTGGTGCAGAGTTCCTGGGCCATTGGTTATGCGCTGGGCGCCGGACTGGTGGCGCTTGTGATGCCGCGCTTCGGATGGCGCGCAGTCTTCTTTGCCGGTGTCGCTCCGGCATTGATCGCCCTCTGGATGCGGCGCGGACTGTGCGAACCCGAGACCTGGAAGCAACAGCGCTCTTTGCGTCCGCCCTTGGCGCTGCTCTTTCGCGGCGCATCCGGCCGCAGCATGCTGGTCTGCGCAACAATGAATGCCGCAACGCTCTTCGCGTGGTGGGGACTCTTCACCTGGGTACCCCGCTTTCTTTCCATGCCAATTGCGGAAGGCGGTCGGGGGCTGAGTATCGTGCAAACCTCGGGGTGGACCATCGCCATGCAGGCGGGCACGTTCCTGGGCTACGTTTCATTCGGATATATAGCCGACCGCTTCAGCCACAAGTACACCTACATCGGCTATCTTCTGGTTGCCGCAATGCTGGTGCCCGTCTTTGCCTTCGTCCGCAGCCCGAACGCTCTGTTGGTAATTGGCCCGCTTGTCGGCTTTTTCGGCACCGGCTACTTCAGTGGCTTCAGCGTGATTACCAGCGAACTGTTTCCAACTGCGCTCCGTGGCTCCGCCATGGGCTTTGTCTATAACATCGGCCGCGTAGCAAGTGCTGCCGCGCCCTATCTCATCGGCAGTCTTTCGCAATCTGCCGGGCTCAGTCCTGCTCTTTCCATTACCTCGGCGGCTTTTCTGCTAGCAGCCCTCATCGCAACCGCTCTCCGCCTGCCGGCGAGACAGTTAGCCCCCGCAACGTTCGACAGAAATACATAGATACGACACGGGAAGGCGTTTCTCTACTGTTTTACGGCTTGTGCCGGGTCCCAGTTATCGGTGCCGCGCAGGAACACGGAAGGCGCAAACTGCTTGGCCTGTTCCTCTGAAAGAAAATGTGTGTGTGAATCACGTTCCGAGTGGTGTGCGCCGGGCCCAGTCGAGTTGTATTCGGCATAGTACACAGTCTCGATGGAATGCGTTTCCCCCGGATGCCACTCCCGCCAGCCAGCAGGATCGATGTGGCTGCCCATCTCCGTATTGAGATAAATAACTGTTGCATAGGGGCGCCACGGCCGGCCGAGGTACACGGTATTCGTTACACCCGGGTCGACAGTTAGCTTGCATTGATTTAGGACAAAGCCCGAGTCCTCATCTGGATAATGTTTTGACTGCGCCGTTATGTATCCCCCGGCATGAGCAGTGCTATGGATCTCGCAGTGATCGAAGACGGCCTTTCCATCGCCGAAAAGGAAGTCGACGTTCCCGGCGACATAGCAGTCAGAGAAATACTGCCGTGCGGGAACGCAGCTCTGGCCGTCCGGAGCGCAGTTGCGGCTCCCCGCATACACGGTATCCTGGTTGCCCAGCAGGCGAACGTTATGGAAGACGGCGCGATCGCCCGTAACCAGCAGCGCCAGAGCCTGTGACCCTGCTGGTAGCTGTGGATGCGTGGCATTGAAATCGTTTTGAAAGGTGATGTTTTCGGCAAAGAAATTGTCCGCGGTCACATTTACCGTGGCTGAATGCAGCGTGCCGCCCGCGGTGCCTGCGCTTAGGTCATTGACGACGATGGTCTTGCTTGCATCTGGGTTCGCGCTACGAAGGCGGATGTTGGGCTTATCGATCTTGAGCACTTCGCGGTAAGTGCCGGGAGCCACCAACACCAGAGCGCCCGTCTTCGGCGCTGCATCCAGAGCACGCTGGATCGAGTAGAAATCCCCAGTGCCATCGGCTGCGACATACAAGGTCTCATCTTCCGCCGGAACCGTTCCCGCCATCTCCGGGGCCTTGGCCAGCGTTGGAAAAGAAACAAAGCGCGATTCGCAGGCCAGCGGCGTGCCCGCAGTCGAACCCGCTGTCTGTTGCACCGAAACGTCCTCACCTTTTGGCTCCAGGTTTCCGCGCTTGTTTCCGATTGCGATGTCCGCATCCTTTGCAAGCCAGGTCGAGTGCTCCTGATCGTCGGCAAAAACACTGTCGAGCGTCAAACCCAGCTTATGGTCGGCATCCAAACCGAGAAATGTATAACTGCCCGGAGTAACTATATGGACATTCTCAAGTCGAATGTCACGATAGATGGGAAGCTGATCACCTCCAAATGTTGTGTAGAGCGGCGTAAAGACAAGCGGGTTCTTTGTATCGCGAATGCACACGTCGCGGTAGAGGAGATCGTGGACCAGGCCACCCCGGCTGCGATCCGACTTGATGCGAATCCCGTTGTCAGCGCCGTCGATGGTCAGATCGTCAACCAGCATGTGGTCAACGCCGCCATTCGTTCCGCTGCCAATGGACATGCCGTGCCCCGTGTAGAAATGGTTGTGCAAGATGGAGATATTTGAAGCTGGTCCGGCCTTGCTCGACTTTACCGCAACGTCGTCGTCCCCGGTGTGAATCGAGCAATAGGCAATAGTCACGTTCCGCGAGGATCCAGGATCGATACCATCCGTATTTCGGGCCGTCTTCGGAGTCATGATCTTCACACCCCATGCGGTGAAGCCATCGGTGTTATTAACTCCGACATGAAAATTAGGAGAATTGCGTAGAGTAATCTCGTAAAGGACAAAACCATTTGAGCGATCGACGGAGAGGATACGAGGAACGCTTTGTTGCTTGTCCGTAATCTTCGCCTCGTGCGCAAGGTCCCACCATGTCACTTCCTGCCCCAGCAGTTTTGCCCCGCCTCGGCCATCTATGGAACCCTCGCCCATCACACCACTGTCATGCGCGTCATTGGCAGTAATCAGCGATTTGCATCCGTGGCCTCGTTCGCTCAAAATACCGCAACTGCCAGGAGACAAGTCGTATACACGGGGATCGCGTGAGGCCACCAGCGAGGTGTTTGCGTCGACAACCAGAGTTACTCCGGGGCGTAACGCGATGGGGCCGCTCAGGAACACGTCCTTTTTTCCAACGGCGCGCAGGACCACCGCTTTACCTTCGGCGCAGTTGTCGATCGCATGTTGGATGCGTTCGGTATCCAGTCTCTGCTCATCTCCCGGTGGAATCACTCCGTGATCGGCAGCAATGCTCGCTTCAAGCGTCACGCACGCAGCCGGAACATGCGGCTCCGTGACTTTGCGGGTATCCTGGGCAGGCAACGCCGAAGACAAGAGCAGAAGAAAAAGGGCGAGAACGGAGGCGGAGATTAGAAGTCGCAAGCCGACTTCTTCCTGGTGTGCTGAATTCTCAGCACTCTGATTCTTAAGGTGACTTGGCATTTTCATTTCCTCTAGTGTCGCGGCGGAACTTGCGAAAGGAACCATCGGACAAGCTCCTTGCCTGCGGCAAAGTTGTCGTACTCGACGGGCAGTTTGCGCCCATCGGTATATTCGTTGTAAAGCCAGGGATCGACCGTTGCAAAAACCGTTCCCTTGCCGAATTTCACCGTGGCCATCAGGATTCCTTCGTCATCCTGGAATGCCACGACAGCCGGCGACTTCACTGAAATATTGCAAACATCTTTCATGAACAGCGTATGTGTGTCGTGGAAGATGGGACCGGCGCCAGGAGCCCTGATCTTCCCCATCTCATACGAGGTCCCCAACACATGCTTGCGCAACACGCTGTTGAAGTGAATACCAAATTGGTCGGCGATCAAATTGAAATGCTCCAGGTCGGTATTGGCTGGATCGTTTGCCAGCAACACCAACACTCCGCCACCCTTCACCCATTCGGCAATTTGCGCACCATCTTCTGCCTGCACATAATGCGGATTAGGGTTTTTCGCAAGCGTATCCGGCGACGCAATGATATAGACCTGAGCGTGGCTGAGCGTCGTAACAGTGGGCGCCGCGTACAGAGTTTTGGTTTCTGCGCCGAAGCTGCGGATGATGTTACCGAGCAGAGAGTAGCCGTCGTTGCTTTCGTCTTCCCATTTGTAGTGAAAGTAGGACTGCTGGCCGAACGCATCTGCCCTCTTTTGGCTGTTGAACCACGCGTCCACAAGCACCGTATCGCCACGCGCCAGTTTTGCGGTTTGCGAGTTCTCCATCTCCACACTCGCAAGCAGAAACGCGCCCACTCCCTTGGGGTCGTCTGTGACTGTCTTCTCGCCTATGTAATAAGAGTAACTTCCATCTCGGTAAGGGTCGCCACCCAGACCGGCGGCTTTTACCGTGCCGGCAAGTGACACCGCGTCGCCAGTCCCGGTTATGAAGTGACCAAGAATTCCTTTATACCCGCGTTCTGCGTTCGCAAGATAGCTCTGCGGAAGATAGCCCAGCCGGACTCCCTTAGCCAGCGCGTACACAAACATGCAGGCGGCCGATGACTCAAGATAGTTTCCCTTTGATCCGGCCTTGTCGAGTACCTGGTACCAGAGTCCCGTTTCACCATCTTGATAGCGCGCCACAGCCGCCGCATCTCGCTCGAGTTGAGCGACCAACTGCTTCCGTCCCGCATCCTCCTCGGGATAAAACGCAAGCGTATCCACAAGCGACATCATGTGCCAGCCCATACCTCGGGCCCAGAACTGCGATGAAACTCCTGTCTCTTTGTCAGCCCAGCGTTCCTTCTTCGACTCATCCCATCCGTGATAAAGCAAACCAGTCTTCGGATCGCGCGCATGCTCGTCCAAAAGCACAAACTGGTGAGTGATGTCAGCGAAGGCTTCGGGATGATGGAACGTGGAAGCATACTCGGCGTAGAAAGGCTCAGCCATATATAGGCCGTCGAGCCACATCTGATTCGGGTATTTCTCCTTATGCCAGAATCCGCCCGAAGCATTTCGCGGCTGATGAGCAAGCTGCTGGTAAAGCAGGGTCGCAGCTTTCGCGTAGCGAGCATCCCGTGTTACGCCGTAGAGCAACAGAAGCTGCCGACCCAGCAAAATGCTGTCAAGCTGGTACTCTTCTATATTCCACGTCGGAATGGAACCATCGGGCCCAACAAACTGATCGACCGAACTCTTGACATACGTGTAGTAGCGCGCGTCTGCGGTATTCAACCAGACGGCATCCATGCCTTCGAGCAGAGTACCCAATTCGTAGTTCCAGGCCCATCGTTGACCCGCAGGCGCAAAGTGCCCATCTGGCCAACGCTCGATTGCCGCATTCGCCGCACGTTCTGACCATGCCCGGTCGGCCGCATTTGCAGCAGGAGATGTTACCGCCAAACCCGCGAATAACACTAAACAGGCAATGCTCCCAAGAATCTTCATCAGCGCTCCGACTATGCGTCCTATGGATTAACTACTGCGGGGTTTGTGATCTTTGCGCCAACAAGATTCATGACTGGATCCCCCTCGCTGGCCTTTACTTCCACGCCCGCTTCTGAAACTTCGGCATAGCCGATCGTCAGCCCGTGCTCGGCGTTGATTTTTACATTGCGCAAGACGACGCCGAGAACCGGGGACTCAGGCAGTCCAACAATCGCCCCAGCCGACGTGCTTCCAGTAGCCGTCACATTTTCCAAAGTAATGTCATGAAAGTGCGGTGTGAGCCGCGTAACAGGCTGCGGCAGCTCTGATTCGGGCGGCAAAACCTTGGGATAGTACTCGCTGATGATTAATGCATTCTTCACGTTCTTCATCTCGATGTCGCGGAAGAATAAGTGCCCGACGTCGTTGCCACGATCGCGATTCGCCTTCACACGAATGCCATTGTCTGTTCCGTCGAAGTGAATGCGTTCGGCCCGGATATTCATGGCTCCTCCCGCAATTTCGCTGCCGATCGAGAGACCGTGTCCATGCAGAAACGTACAATCGGTAATCGTTATGTCGCGGCTTGGCGAATCTGGTCCTGGAGAGCCAATCGCCCCCGACTTGATCGCGACATCGTCGTCACCCACGTCGGCAAAGACATGATCGATGACCACGTGCGACGAAGAAAATGGATCGACTGCATCTGTATTCGGTGAGTGAGCGGGCGCCAGAACCTTGATATTTCGAATGACTACATCGTCGGAGTAGTAAGGAACCAATTGCCACATGGGAGAGTTCTGTATGGTAACTCCCTCCACCAGCACATGCTTGCAATGGTCGAAGACGACCAGTCTCGGCCGCGGGTGGTCAGACCCCATGACACCCGCATTTTTCACAGTCCGCGCCATCTCCCACCAGCTCTCGCCTGCCCCATCGATCACACCGTCGCCGATTATGGAGACATTCGAAGCATCGGTCGCGCTCACCAGCGACTGCAGCCCGGGCTCGCGAAATTCCGTCTTGGCCGGATAGTCCGCATGATCGGCCGAGCCCAGCAACGTAGCGCCCTTATCGAGTTGAAAGACGATATTGCTCTTCAAAACAATTGGACCACTAAGATAAGTACCTGCAATCAGTTGTACGGTGCCTCCGCCCTGCCGTTCGCACACATCGATTGCCTTCTGGATCGCGGCCGTATCTTTGGAGATCCCGTCGCCCTTCGCTCCGTATTTGCGCGGATCGCAATTGACAGTCGAACCAAGCGCGCAGGCCGGAATGGCAATGATGGCAGTCGCCGCGGCGAACACAAACAACAGGTGCGTGACTAAAGATCTCGGTCTAATCACCAGGGCTCCTCGAAAATAGGCAGGTTGGTTTCCAAACCATCATACGCCAGAAATTCCCAGTGGTCATACCACTCAACTGAGATGAATCGGCACCCACTCCAGACGACTCTTTCTCGCTGGCAGGGATTGTGCCCTTCACAAACAGACCTTGAGTAGACTATATCTACCTTGTGCGGAATCGCAGGTTCGCGATGATCTCTGCAGTTTTTCTTCAGCAGACGAATGGATTGCACTCACCGCAATTTCCTCTCTCCTGCCGTCATCTCGCTGGCCGGATGGGTCTTTCGGCGATAATGCATGGATTTTGACGATTGCTCTCAGGAGACGTTCTTTTGAAGACGCGTGCTCGGTTACGTTCAACTTTTGCTCTCTCGATCTTCTCAGTGGTTTCGATGTATTCCCCAACAATTTTCGCTCAGCAAGAGGCGCCGCTCCCGCTTATGCCTCTGCCATCACACGTCGTTCGCGGTGAGGGGCAATTCCTGATTGACGGGGGCTTTCGCGTAGATTTTGATGGATACACAAGTCCTCTTCTTCAATCCGGGAAGCAGCGCTTTCTGGATACATTGACCCGAGAGACCGGAATTCCGCTTTCGGATGAAGCAAACTCCAAGGGCGCCAGCTTTACGATCACGACCGACGGTGCAAGCGACCCAATACAGAAGTTAGGTGAGAATGAGTCCTATCATCTGGTTATTTCGACTACCCATGTGCAGTTATCGGCCGCGAACCCGCTGGGAGTGCTGCATGGATTGCAGACCTTTCTACAGTTAGTCAGAACTACACCGCAGGGCTTCAGCGTTCCGGTTGTCACCATCGACGATGAGCCTCGTTTTCCGTGGCGTGGATTGATGATCGATGTCGGACGGCACTTCATGCCGGTCTCCGTAATTGAACGCAACCTGGATGGGATGGAAGCAGTCAAGTTGAACGTCTTCCATTGGCACCTGTCGGAAGACCAGGGATTTCGTGTGGAGAGCAAGGAGTTTCCACTTCTGCAGGGCAAGGGCTCAGACGGACTTTACTATACGCAGAAGCAGATAGCTGAAGTGATCCAATATGCGCGTGACCGTGGAATCCGCGTAGTTCCTGAGTTCGACATGCCATGCCATACAACTTCGTGGTTCGTGGGCTATCCCCAATTGGCCAGTGGAGCAGGCCCATATCAGATCGTCACTCAATGGGGCGTTTTTGATGGGGCGATGGATCCCACCAAGGAAGGCACTTACGAGTTTCTCGATAAGTTCCTGGGCGAGATGACCTCGCTCTTTCCCGATGCTTATTTCCATATCGGGGGCGATGAGTGCGATGGCAAAGAATGGGACGCGAATCTGCGGATCAAAACGTATATGAGCGCGCATGGCCTCAAAGACAACGCGGCTCTGCAGGCCTACTTTACTGGCAGACTGCAGAAACTTGTCGCAGGCCATCATAAGATCATGGAAGGCTGGGACGAAGTGCTTCAGCCGGACACGCCGCAAGATGTGGTCATTCAGTCGTGGCGGGGACAGGCATCGCTGGCTGCGGCAGCGCGGCAGGGGAATCGCGGATTGCTTTCGACGGGCTATTACATTGATCTGAATCAATCGGCGGCCCAGCATTATCTTGCCGATCCATTAAGCGGCGACGGTAACTCGCTAAGTCCGGAACAAAAGGCGCGTATCCTCGGCGGTGAAGCTACCATGTGGAGTGAGTTTGTCACTCCGGAAAACATCGACAGCCGCATCTGGCCTCGTACAGCAGCCATTGCAGAGCGGCTTTGGTCGCCAAAGGAAGTACGCGACGTAGATTCGATGTATGAGCGGCTCGACTTCGTTTCGCAGAAACTCGAATACTATGGTCTTCAGCATCGATCTCTTACTGACTTCATGCTGCAACGCATGACCGGCAAGCCCGATCCGCAGCCGTTGAGAATTCTTGCTGCGGTAGTTCAGCCTCCCGAGGGCTACAAGCGAGGAGAACTGAAGGAGTACAGAAGTTTTACCCCGCTCAATCGGCTCGTCGATGCGGTTCCTCCGGAAAGCGAAACAGCGCGGAACTTCAATAATCTTGCGCAGCTCATCGCTCAAGGGAAAGCATCTCCTCAGCAATGGCAGCAGGCTCGGGATTGGCTTGTGCTTTGGCGCGACAACGACGCAAAGCTGCAGCCGATGCTGAAGCAGTCAGATCTTACTGCTGAATTGATTCCTCTCTCGCAATCTCTATCGCAGGTGGCTGCGCTGGGCGTGCAGGCTCTCGATGATCTTAAAGATCATCGCGCACCCGCGAGAGACGTAGTTCAGAAGAACCTGGATTTCCTCCAAACCGCGGCGAAGCCCCAGGCGGTGTTGTTAGATATGGTGGCTCCATCTGTGGAGTTACTGGTGCAAGCATCGGCGAGTCATTAGCCAAATGACCAATATCCAAGCCTTTGGAAAGGCAATATGATCCGCTACGGTCTGCTGGGCTTTGGACATCACTGCGTAAGGCGGTTAGTTCCCGCGTTCCCACGAGCAAAGACATCGGTGCTGACTGGAATGTGGCGGCGCGACTTGCAAAAAGCGGCCGCCAACGCACGCGAATACTCCATCGAACATGTTTTCAACACACCCGAGGAGTTATGCGCCTCGCCCGCAATTGACGCGGTCTTTGTGACTTCACCAGATGCGCTGCACCTTCCTCACGTGCTGCTGGCCCTGGCGCACGGCAAGCCGGTGCTATGTGAGAAGCCGCTCGGAATGAAGGCAACCGAGGTGGAGCAAATGCTTGCCGCCGCCCGTGTCGCTGGTAAATATCTCGGCGTCGCGCAGAACTTTCGCTATAACGCCAGCCTGGAAGTAATTCGCGATTGGATTGCTGCAGGGCGCATTGGACGACCGGCATTGGCACATGCACAGTTTTGCTATCCGGCCGAGATCAGCCCACGGAAGTGGATTTATGATGCAGCCGTGGCATGCGGAGGGCCCGTCGGAGACGTCGGCATTCATTGCATCGATGCCTTGCGCTTTGTGCTGGGCGCACGGGTATCTGCTGTAAATGTGCTGGCACGGCCCGACGAAACGTCAGCCTCTCTGGAGGCCTACGCCACGATTGGGTTGGATTTCACAGCAAGCGCAATGGGTGCAGTTACGGTAAGTACCCGGGGAGCGTATCGCTCGCACATCGAAGTTACAGGCGAGACAGGTGCGGTCGTCTGCATCAACGGACTTACCGTAGACCAGGATGTGGATGTTCTGCTGTTACGCGACGGGAAGATAGCAGATCGTACGATGGTGTCGAATGCTGACAGTTACACGCGTATGCTCGATTCTTTCTCAAATTGGGTTCAGGGGTGCGGCGAGTTCCGAGCGACAGGCGACGATGGCCTGCACAATCAGCAGGTGCTGGATGCCGCTTACGCGAGTTGGCACTCGGGCATACGCCAAACATTGCCACCCACGCTGACATAAGAAGAGCCCAGGCCCCCTAGTAACGGAGGCCGAGGCTCATGGGAAACTCCTCTTCATCGTCTTCCAGATGAAGCAGGTCACAATGCTCCTGAATGAGCTTGCGATGGCTGTGCCTGAGAATCAGATGGGCAGCGGCTATTGCGGAGGTGGCGAAAAGGCAGTGGAGACTGCTCGTCTCAATCCAAGGAGCAATGGCAAGTGGCAGGGAGATAACCACAGGAACAAAGGCGAAGTATTTGAGCACCGTGAAGGCGAGGTTGGATTGCTCTCTTGCGGTCTCGCCGGTGAAAGGCACAATCCTGACATTCAGGAACAGAACGTCAGTGAGCAGTAGGCACATGCCGAACGCGATGAGTAACTGGCCTGCGATGGCCGGCCAAAGAAGAAGTTCAGGAGGAGCGAACGTGTGAAATGCTAGGCAAGCCGCGAAGGTGACGACGGCTCCACAGAGGAAGACCCAGATTTTGGCTGCTAGCAACTCTTCCATCGCTGTGAGGAATTTCGGCGGCCTGCCGTGTACGATGCGAAACACCCAGCTTCCCTGCTTGTTGCCTGAGGAGACAAAGGCCATGCGAAGACCGGCAATCACCCAAAAGGCAATGATCCCGATCGAGGCACGCATGCCGTCAGCCGAGATCTCCGTGCGGATATGGTTATGCGCGACGGTGAAGCGAAGTATGGAAGCAGCTACAACGGAGAGACCAACCCCGCCATACAGCACGAGATAAATGCGATAGCGCGGCACGCGGACCAGCGTTTGACTAATGAAATGAAATACTGCGCGGCTTACCGGATGCCGAACCAATGTGACATGGAGAAATGAGCTGAAAGGGTGAGCGAACAGATTGCGAGTATCACGTGTTCCGGCACCTTCAACAAGTTGACGCACTCGGCGGAGGTAGGCAAATGGATACGCGAGCATGGCAACCGCAACCGTGATGAGGAGCGCTTCGCATCCGGTTTGCGCGAGGCTCGTATAAATAGGCAAGGCTGACGGCCCTTCAAGCAGCCGCTGATAGATGCCGAGAAACCAGAATGGGGGACAGGCGAATACAAGGGGGTTGCCCGACTGAAGAAACACCGGAACCGCGCCGGAGAGCACGGGAAACGTGAGCAGGAGCATGACCAGCGCGGTGACGAAAATCCCTTGCAGGAAAAGCGAAAGCCTGCGAAACAACCGTTCTCCGAAGAGAGATAGCAACACACCCTGAAGAGCAAGGATGAACGTGGCGGCGAACAAACCGCTCGCGAAGACCGCCACAACATGGCCACCGAGGAAGTGCAGCAGGTTGGGTGGATCGGTGGCTGCGGGGAGAACGATAGGAGCAAGAATGTTGGAGTTGAACAGGAAGCCGGCGATGAAAAGAGCGATGGCAGAAACGCGCGCCAGGAAAAGCCTGCGATCGGGAACCGGCAGCGTGGTCAGCACAAAGATATCAAGCAGATCGGGAAAGAACATATCCCACTCAAAGACAGTGATGATACCCATGGCAACGAAGGAATAGAGAACAAAGAAGAAATGATGATTTACTTGCAGCCAATAAGTCGGTGTGCCACCGCTCCAGCGTTGGCCAGGCGGCCAATGTGGAAAAGGATGATAGACGGGCCATAGATACACAGCAACCATCAGTCCCGGAAGACCGGTTGCAAAGGCGATTTGAACCAGGCGCGTTTTGGCATCTCCATCGGGCGAGGCAGTCTCGTGGTTGAAGAATCGTTCAAGAAAATGCCGGACAAGCCACGAGAGTTGGCTGCGATGTGGCGGACGCACCGTGCCCAGCGCGGCTTGCGCATTCAACGCAAGAGGCTGAGCCTCGGACATCGTGAACAGACGCTGGAAGGTATCAGACATGAGTGATCTGCATGACCTCGACCATCTCCTGCGCAAGGACCCGAGTATCCTGCTGCTGGACCAGTTGCGCAAAGACGCTTTCAAGATTGGGGAGACTCATTAACCGGGCAAGATCAGAAGGTGGAGAGTCGGCTAGGATCCTTCCCTTTGCAATGACGATGACGCGGTTGCAGACTTGCTCGACGACCTCAAGTACGTGCGAAATGTAAAGCACGGCTTTGCCTTGCGCTGCGAGCAACTCAAGCAGGTCTTTGAACAACCGCGCGGAGACCACGTCTAAACCGGAGAGAGGTTCATCGAAGATGAGCAGCTTCGGATCGTGCAGCAAGGCTGCGGCAATCAGAACACGCTGACGCATTCCCTTGGAATAAGAAGAGATCGGCGAGTATTGCCAGGACTCCAGATTGAGGAGTTTGAGCAGGCGTGTCGCCTTGGCTTCGATCAGAGCTTCGCCGAGTCCGCGAAGGCGGCCCACAAGTTGCAGGTATTCCAATCCAGATAGGTATGTATAGAGATGAGCCTCCTCTGGAACGTAGCCCAAGACCGCGCGGAAAGCGACCATGTCTTTGGCGATGTCCTTGCCTTCAAAGAGAACCCGCCCGTCATTCGGCCTTAGCATGCCGGTGACGATCTTGACCGTAGTGGATTTGCCGGCGCCATTCGGTCCCAGAAATCCGACGATCTCGCCTGGAGCTACCTTGAAGCTGACGTCCTCAATGGCGGGGATTCCGCGGAAGCTTCGATACAGATTGTGCAGTTCAAGCATGGTCCTTACCTCCGATTCGCCGCAGATGTGCTCCACAAGGGGATTCGCTTCTCACGCGCTCAGCCCCAGGGTTGTAATCACTTCATCAGGCAGTTCCTCAAAGTAAAGAACAGCTGATCTTGCTCGATATCGATTGAAGATGAAGTGCCCGCAAGCGATGACTGTGAGAGCTATTACGAAGCAGGCAAATTTGAAGAGATGATTCAGCGCATCGTGTTCAATGCTCGCGATCCAGGCAGCGAGAGGTAGGCAGACGATAAGGAAGGCCCAGAAGACAAGTTGAATGTTGGATTTTCCGGGAAGATAGGAGCAGGTGAAGGGGACTTTATAGAAGCCGATCAAGCTAAGCTCAGAAAGGATCCATCCAGTCAGAGCCAGAATCGCGAGATGAGCCGCAACATGACCGACGGGTCTGAACCGTAGCGACAAGGCCACCGAGAGCAGCCAGGCAGGGATCACCGCGAAGAGTAAAAGTGCCCCTCGGGTCGCCGAGATGTATTGCTGCGGCGGTCGAAGTTGCGTGGTTCGCAACACCCAGTTGGCAGTGAGCGAAATGGGTAACGCGAAGACACTGCGGAGCCCGATCACCGCGAAGGTCATCATGATGAAGGTCGACATGAGAAAGTCTATTGGAAGCGCGCTCGGCGTCTCCGTTGAGAGCTCCCATCGCAGCCACGAGAGCGCGATGGCGAACACCAACGCGAGGTAGAAGGCAAAAGCAACGCGGTGCTGACGACTGCGCGTGAGCGAGCGAATACAGAAGAGGGCGATTGCGGCTTGAAGAGAGTTGCCGAGCGGTCGCATCCAATGCAGGCCGTGCGCACCGGGCACCAAATCGGGTTCCTCGACGGTCTTTTTCATGATGCGTACGTAGCTGAGAAGCAGGCAGAATATTGCTCCGCACAGTGCCACGCCCATCCCGATCCAAGCTCGGAATGCAAGCCAAGAAAATTGAGACGGCAAAGTTCCGTTCAACTGGTTGAAGAGAGCAAAGAACCAGTAGGACGGGGACCAAACCAAGATCCGCTTGTTTTGCGGGTCTGCCATTGCCACAGGTGCAGTGAGCGAAGGTTGCAGGAAATAGACGCCGAGGAAAAGACCAAACGAGGCCAGTTGCAGAAACGCCGAAAAGCGGAGGAAGATGCGGCGCGGGAGCAAGAGCGCTGTGAATCCCTGAATGGTAAGAACTGAGCAATAAAGAAAGACACTAGCAGCAACGATGGTGAACCAATAGGTAGCCAGCCACTGATAGAAGCCCCAATTTGAGCCATGCTGAACCCCTAGCAGAAACGGGACAACGAAACCCGAGACGCAGTTCAGTGTAAGAATGGCGAGGCCCAGTATGGTGGCCGACGCGGACACTTTGGCTGAGAGAATGGTATGCGGTGCGACCGGCAGCGGCGAGAGCACCATCACGTCGCGCCGGTCAGGGAAAGTTGCATCCCAACCTAACACCGTGAAGAGACCGACTACGAGCATCATAGTTGCTATCAGATAGTGCTCCATGTGCAGGCAGAAGGCGTAACGGGCTTCATGGTCCGATATTGATG
>JBAWCO010000434.1:0-3900 GCA_049590315.1 Occallatibacter sp.
CTTTGCAGAGTTTGGCGCAATTCAAACCTGGACGGGACGCATTGCTGTAGTTGGGGTTTTAGCGGTCTGCGTTTTGGTTGGGGTGGACCACTTTCGGCACATTCGAATGGAGCCGAAGCCGCACTCCAATGTGGCTGGCATGTTGCCAGAGGCAGCGCGAGCGGGAACTCAGCAAACCACGCGTCCACCTTCGACTGATTCAAGTGCTCGAATGAGGAGCACTACGGTTCGACCAAAGGCCCGGCAGAGCGGAGCCCATGAGCCCGCCGCTCTCACGGAGATGCACATAGTCAGCTATCCCGCGCCGAAAGCTCCTCTGACGCAGGAGGAGAAGCTTCTGCTACGCGTGGTTCATGAGGGGGATCCGCAAGAGATGGCGATGCTGAATCCAGAGATTCGCGCAAAGCAGGAAGCGCAGAGCGATGCGGAGTTTCAGGAATTTGTGGAGCAATCGATCAAAGGAGATCGCGAATGAAATGGAACGGTGAAGGAACGGTGAGGGGAGCTATGAAACTTGCAGTTGGAGTGGTGGGGGTCGCATTGGCGTTGATCTGCGGCGGCCAAAGCCTATGGGCGCAGGCGGAAGGGTCGACACAAACAGCCAGCAAAGCAAGCGCCGAGACGGCGCCGCGGACGTATCGGCTCACGTATACGATTACGGAACTGGATGGCACAAAGCGTCTTGGAACCCAGCATTATGCATTGACCGTCAATCCGGATTCTCGACCGGTGAAGATAAAACTTGGCAGCAGGGTCCCTGTCCCGATTGGGAATGCTTCCACATCGGCTACCGGGGCGATCACCAACACGCAATATCAATATGTCGACGTAGGGTTGAACATCGAAGCTCGGGTTCGCGAATTCGATTCTGGCGTAGAGGTCTTTTCCAATGTGGATCAGTCCGGAATTGGGGAGGAAGAATCCGCGATGAAAGGCAATCCGGTGATCCGGAATTCGAGCCTGGAGAATACGGCGCTGTTGACCGCGGGCAAGCCGACGGTGCTGGGATCGCTTGATATTCCGGGAAGCACACGGCATCTGGATATCGAGGTGGTGCTGGAGGTTGTTCGATAGCTGGAAGGGGAACGATTACCGCATGGCAGCGGGTGGAGCAGCGGTTGATCCGCGTACGATGAGGCTGGTGGAGACCAGGAATTCGCGCTGCGACTTTGGATTGTTCGCATCTTCTGCTTGCAGGCGAAGAGCCTCGAAGGCGGCGCGAGCCAAGTCGCTTCGGGACATGCGGATGGTGGTCAGCGGGGGAAGCGTGAACTCCGCAAAGTCGATGTCGTCGAGGCCTACGACCGACAGGTCCTGGGGCACGCGCAATCCTCCCATGTAAGCGGCTCGCAACACACCGATGGCTGTCATATCGTTTGAGCAAACGATGGCGGTGGGTTGTGCGGTGAGCGCCTGCAATTTCTCGAAGCCGGCCACTCCGCCTTTCAACGTGTGGTCGCACTCGATGATCCACTTCTTCTGGATGGTGAGCTGAGAGGCTTCCATGGCGGTACGGAAGTCGTTCTCGCGGGTGATGGCCGAATGCAATTTGTGCGGTCCGGCGAGAAAAGCGATCTTGCGATGACCCAACGCGGCAAGGTGGTCCACTGCCGCGTGGATACCGGTGGAGTAGTCGAGAAGAATGGTTGCGACTTTTGGGTTGTCAGGCCGGAACTCAGCCAGCACCATGGGCACATCATGGTGAATGAGCTGGTCCAGGACTGGCTCTTCTTCGCCGAAGGTCAGCACGGCCACGCCCTCCACCTTGCGCTCAAGCATGCGGCGAACGCAGTTGGTCAGGACGACGGGATCGCTGTTGGAGGAGCTGACGAGGATCTCGTATCCATGGGCCACGGCGATCTCCTCGAAGCGCTGAATAAGCTCAGGGAAGAAGGGGTTGGTAATGTTCTCAACAATGATGCCCAGAATACGGCTGCGACCTGAGACCAGGCTGCGCGCATGAGTGTTGGGAAAGTAGTTCAGTTGCTCGATGGCTTGCCAGACGCGCTTCGACAAACGGTCGCTGACCGCCGGGGAGCCGTTGATGGTTCGAGAGACGGTAGCGATGGAAACCTTGGCCAGGGCGGCTACGGTACGTATGTCGGGAGTTTTAACGGCTGCTTTGCGGGTTGCTTTTCGAGCCACGAACCAATCCTCATCTAGATGAAGCCAGTGTGAAAGCAATGTTATCGTATTGCGCTGGTTTATGCGGAAGCTATGAGGCGGGTCCGATAAAAACGCGAGGATATCCCTCGCATTGTTGGGAAAGTCCGGCACCTGGAGAGTCAGCGGGCGCTAAGAATTGTCGGCGATCAACAGGCGCAGATCGCGCAAGTTGTGACCGGTGGGACCGGTGACCACAGCGTCGCCGAGCGCGGTGAACATGGGACAGGCATTGAATGCGGTCAACGACTCTTTCAGGTGGAAACCGAAGGCATGGGCGCGGGTGACGGTAGTGGGGTCGGCAATGGCTCCGGCGGACTTGGTGTTTCCGTCGATGCCATCGGAACCGGCGCTAAACACGGTAAGGCGTTGACCCGTGTACTTCTCAAGGTCCAAGGCGCAGGCCATGACAAACTGTTGATTGCGTCCGCCGGCACCAGGGGTTTTGTCGAGAGTTACCGTTACTTCGCCGACGGAGATGAGGCAGAGGCGTGGATGAATGGCGCGCAAGGAGTGAAAGCGTTCCAGTAGGTAGCGAGCCGCATCTGCGTAGTCCCAGTCGTCGCAACTATTGTCGACCGCGACGTAAAAGCCGGCCTTCTGGGCCAGCGTGCGCGCGTTTTCCATCAGGTCGTGGCTGGAGAGCAGAATTTCGAAGACCGAATCGCGGAAGGCTTCGTCCTCGCCGCTCATGGAGTCGGCGGAAGTTGCGCGACGGGCTGGGGTAGATTCCGGCTTTTGCGCGCGAGGAAAAAAGGGCGGACGCCAGCCTTTGTTTCCGGGCGACTCGGGCAGGTCTTCGCGCTCAAAAAAAGCGCGGATGGAGGGTGGGAGCTTAGGCGCCAGGTTGTATTTAGCGAGCAATTCGCGCACATCGGCAACGGTGGAGTGATCCGGTGACGTGGGGCCGGAGGAGAGCGCATCGAGCGAGCGCAGAGGGACGTCGGGTACAAGAAGGCTGATCTTGGCTGCCTCTGGCGCAGCCATGGCGAGCCTTCCGCCCTTGACTGCGGAAAAATGCTTGCGCAGAGTGTTGATCTCGTTGATGGGCGCACCCGAAGCGAGAAGCAACTGGTGGAAAGCGATGGTCTCATCCAGAGTGATCTGCGGATCAAGGGGCAGGTCAAACATGGCCGAGCCGCCGCCAGAGATGAGGAAGAAGATCAGGGTGTCTTTGCGTGCCTTCTTGAGCATCGCAAGGGCGGCGCGGGCAGCGTCAAAGGAGTCTTCATTGGGCAGGGGATGGCCACCCTCGAAGTAGCGGAAACGCCAGTTGCGGTGCTTGGGTAACTGGCTGGAGCAGCAGATGCCGCGCAGGCCCTGGCGACGCTTCATGCGGTCGAGGAGGGTGTCGAGCATGGCGCCCGCAGCTTTGCCGAGCGCGATGACGAAGATGCGCTTGTAGGCGGAGAGATTGATTTCGGCGGGCCCACTGCCGTCCGGAAGGAGGCGATGCAACGTGTTGCCTTCAAAGCGTACGCGCCGGTCAAAGGCCGTCGGGATGTTGCAGGCCTCAAGGGCGCCGGTAAAAATCTCCGTGGCCGTTGAGTGAAGGGTTTCAAGCGCGATATCAGTGGCTGGTGTCAAGGCATTTGCTCCTTAAGCCAACCGGAGAGTGCACGCTGCATGGGATTCAGTTGGCCGGTAAAAAAGTGATCGGCGCCCGGAAGGAGCACCAGCCGTTTGGGGTCGGCAGCGGAAGCGGCCACTTGCGCCCATTGTTCCGCGGGGGCGAAC
>JBAWCO010000435.1:0-5937 GCA_049590315.1 Occallatibacter sp.
GCGTGATCTCCCAAATGTGCTCTCGGTAGTTGCCGTGTTCATGCTCGTAGTGCTCCGCTTGTCGAATCACGTTCTCTGTCATGACAATTCCCGCGTCCACAAGGACACCGATGGCGATCGCGATTCCACCCAATGACATGATGTTCGACGAGATGCCTATTCCCTTCATCAATAGAAACGCGCCTAACACAGCCAGCGGAAGCGGAATAGTGACGACCAGAATGCTGCGGAAATGCCAAAGGAAAAGCACGTGCGCCAGTGTGACTAGAACAATCTCTTCAATCAGTGCGTGACGCAGTGTGTCAACCGCATGATCGATTAGAATGCTGCGGTCATAGAACGGCGCAATTGTGACGCCTGCCGGAAGGCCCGGCTGAATTTCGCCGATCTTTTTCTTGATCGCCTCGATCACCTCGCGCGCGTTCGCGCCGTAGCGGATAACCACGACGCCACCGACTGCTTCTTTACCGTCCTTGTCGAGTACGCCGCGCCTGAACTCCGGACCCAGTTGCACGCTGCCCACATTGCCGACCGTAACAGGTGTGCCGTTGAGCGCGCCCAGAGATATGTCCTCAATATCTTTGAGCCCGCGAATCAACCCGATGCCGCGCACCATGTTCTCGGTGTCGCCAACCTCGATCACTTTGGCGCCGACGTTGTTATTGCTTCGTTCCACCGCCGCGACCACATCCTTGAGAGCAATATTGTAGGCGCGCAGCTTGATCGGGTCGAGATCGATCTGGTACTGCTTCACAAATCCGCCAACGCTGGCAACCTCGGCAACACCTGGGACGGAGTTCAACTGGTACTTGATAAACCAGTCCTGTATGGAATGAAGCGTGCCACTGTCGTAAGGGCCCTCGACCGTGTACCAGAAAACCTGGCCCACTCCAGTTGCATCCGGCCCCATCATCGGCGTCACCCCGGCAGGCAGAAAACTTCCGGCCAGGCTCAGCCGCTCCAGAACACGAGTTCGCGCGAAGTAGATGTCTACCGAATCCTCGAAGATGACATTTACCATCGAAAAGCCGAATGCAGAGGAAGAACGGACGGAACGCACATGCGGCAACCCTTGCATGTTGACCGTGAGCGGATAGGTGATCTGGTCTTCTACCTCTTGTGGACTGCGGCCCTGCCACTCGGTGAATACAATCACCTGGTTTTCGCTCAAATCGGGGATTGCGTCGATGGGCGTATGCAACAGAGCCCAATAACCCCACACTGCCAAGCCTGCGTAGATGGCCAGGATCAGCCAGCGGTTCTTCATCGAGAATTCAATGATGCGATTAATCATGATTGCTCCTACCTGGCGTTCAGGTGTGTGCGGTATGAAGCGATTACGCTGCCATTTCTGCGCGCCTCAACGAGGACTGTCCACGACCCCGCCATCGGAGCCTGCCCCTTGCCCGTATACATCTGCTGAACGGCCATCCACTGAAGGCCGAAAGCATTCTTCATCTCCGGCATACTCATTGAAGGCATGGCGGGCATAATTAACGTCACGGTTACTTGCGCATCTGCAATCGGCTTTCCCTCTGCGTCGGTGAGGCTCGCGCGAAAGGGAGTATCTGTGCCTGCTTTCATCGGATCCGCATCTGCGTGGAAATCCAGCTTTATCTCCTTCGAATCCCCGCCATTGCTCGCTGAAGCAGATGTTGACTGCGCCTGTTGTCCGCCGGCAAATTCTTTCGACCCACCGTAGAGTCCCGACATTCCTGAGCTCAAATGCGCCTGCGAGTCTATAAGAAAGTTGCCATTCAGAACCACCTTGTCTCCCTGTGAGAGTCCACCCGACACTGGAAACAGGTCTTCGGTTGGTGCACCCACCTGAACCTCGCGTGCCTCGAAAACTCCGTTAGGTTTCGCCAGATACACAATCTTGCGCGTCCCTGTATCGAGAACTGCCGAGCGCGGAACGACGAATGTTGCCTGCGCGGCGCGGCTCACAAAGTTTGCGTTCACAAACATCCCCGGTAGCAGGTGCATTCCCGGATTTGCTACGTGGACATGCACTGGTACCGTGCGCGTTTGCGGGTTTGCGGAAGGTTCTATAAAATCCACATGACCGCGTAGCGTCCGGTTCGGCAATGAATCCGCAGTGATATCTACTTGCTGCCCGGCGCGAATTTGCGGCAGTTGCTCCTCGTATACATCGGCCTTGATCCAAACCTGGCTCAGATCCGCAACCGTAAACAGCGTGTCGCCCGCGTTCACATACTGGCCCTGTGTCACCTTGCGATCGACCACCGTTCCAGATGCGTATGCGTAGAGGGTCACGTGCGGAATGCCGCTGGTTTCAGGAGCATTGATCTGTTTTCCTGAGATGCCCCATAGCTCCAACTTCCTTTGGCTTGCAGCAACAAGCGCATCTGCCTGCTGTCGCGCATATATGTCATCCGATTGGCGCAGTTGATTGCGATTCAACTCGGCCAAGCGGTATTCGTCGAGCGCCGTGGCCACCTCGGGACTGTACAAGTCGGCCACCGCCTGGCCGCGTTGCATGCGCTCGCCGGTGTATTGAACGTAAAGTTTGTCAACGCGTCCGCCGATGCGCGCGCTCACAGCGGCGAGTTGCGCTTCCGGCTGTTCCACGCGGCCAAACGCTGCAATGTCGGTTTTCAGAGTGGCCGTGCGGACCTCCGCTACCTGCACGCCGGCGGCGGTAATCTCAGATGGACTCAGTTGAACCGTAGCGCCCGGTTGCGTCCCCGATTGCGCTGCCTGCCCTTTGTCAGCCCCCGCATCGGCAAAGGGCTGGGGCGCGGAGTTCACCGTTCCTGCCGCTAACAAGGGCATCTCCCTTGCGAACAGAATTCCAACAACCAGCGCTGCAACAAGAATTCCTGCACCGGCGCCCATCGCGATCAATTTCTTCTCCCTCGTAGTCATTTGCTTGTCCTCTCTGCGCTGAGCGCAACGGGCAAAGCGGCGCCAATTGCGCGCTCAAGCTCCGCGACACCTGCGTCCGATTCCGCGGACGCCTTGTAGTAAGCCGTTTGAATATCCAGCAGCAAATTCTGGCTGTCGATAAGATTTGTAAAATCACCGCGATTGTTCTGGTAGCCCGCCGCGGAAGCTTTGAATGTGGCTTCGGCTTGCGGCAGCAGTGTGTCGCGATAGAGCTTGACCCGCTTCTGCGCGGCCAACACGCTAATCTGTGCTTCTCGGATTTCCAGCAACACATTCGATAGCCGCGAATCGAGTTCAGCCTGCGAAACATCCGTCGCCGCATCCGCTTGCTTTGCCTCGCCCTCGTGGCGTTCGCGATTCAATGAGGGAAGATTCATCGTCAGCTCGCCCATATAGGCGTTGCGGAATGTCGAACCTGTGGGCATGAGCATATATCCCAGTCCAACTGTGAAGTCGGGTTTCATCGCAAAGCGCGTCAGTTGACTCTGGTCCTTCGACTTCGCGATTTGTTTCCGCAAAGCCGTCAGTTCCGGGCGATTCTCTATCGCCGTACGCTCAAGATCCTCCATAGCAGGTAGAGCGGTAACAATTGCATGCCCGCCGGTGATCTCCACTGCCTCGTCCACACTGTGACCCCGCAGCGCATTCAAATGGGCGCGCGCATTGTCCCGCTCTTCTTCCAGTTCAATCAGGTGCTCATTCATCCTTGTCAGCGCCATCTGCGCGCGCAGCACCTCAGCCTGGGGAGCCTTTCCAGTTGTGTATTGAGCCAACTCCTCGGCCAGAGCTTCTTTCAGCACGGACACCTGCCGGTCGTGCAGACTCATCTCATCGGCATTGCGCATCAGATCCGCACATGCCTTGCGGACTTCAACCGCCACCTCCTGCCGCAGAGATTCCAGATCGCTGGCCGCAACCTCCCCATCGTCTCCCGCAAGGCGTGCGCGCAGATCCCGCTTCTGCTTGCTCTGGAACGATTGCTGCAGCATGAACATGAGCTGTGCTTGGTTCAGATCCCACGGCTTTTTCAGCGGCGTATCCCAGTCGCGCACCTGAAACATGGGATCATCGAGGCTGCGCGCTGTGGAGGTCTTCAGTCTGGCCAGCGACAAACGGCGTACCCCTGCTCGTACTTCAGGATTGGCCTCAAGGGCCTCAGCGACTGCTTCGTCAACAGACAAATGAACGGCGGCAGATTCCATCGGCCCGCGCATCGGCCCGCTCGGTAGATCACCCTGAGCAGGAACGACGGACGGCTTTGTCTGTCCTTGACAGACAAGCGACAGCGCCAACACAAAAGGCGCAAGAACATAGATTGGTTTCACTCTTCAGCTCCACGGCAAAGACAGCAGAAACACTCCAGCGCGCAGAAATGCGCACACCAGAAAGCCACGGCGAAGGTGAAAAACTAAATTCTCAGGATGGAAACGCCTGGAGGGGGAGACTGCGGAGGAATGAAAGCCGCAGACGAAAAAACCGCAGCGGTGGAGGTCTCTCCAATTGCAATGATCTCCGGTTTAACGGCCATCAGAGCCGGAACGGAAAGGGGTGGCGCAACAACGACGGCCGGCAGAGGGATACTCGCAGTGCAGCAATTCGTTTGAGCGGTCTTGTCTGCCACGGATGCGGGTGCGCAACAACTGTGCCCGGATTTGTGCGTCATTCTCAGGCAGGTTCCAAGCGGCGCAAGCATCGAGACCATCAACAGAATGGCCAATGCCGCCCGTAAGAAAAAGCCCTCTCGCATGGAAGCAGTCTATCAGTTGGGCAGTTCCTATGTGTGATACGCATCACTCGATAGCGGCGAGGGCAGCACTGCTCCGGGTTAGCTCACTTTCTTCTTCGTCAATCCAGTGGTGTGGATTAAATGACTTAGCTCTCTCAATCGACTCAAGGGTTGCCTTGCAAAACCGGTTCACAACTGGCGTTTGGCTCGACTTCCCCGCATTCATTCCTTAACCACGCTGAAATGAGACCAGCAGTGTGACCCAGATCACATTACCCAACGAGACCCTCCGATTTCAACTAGCAGCCATGCAGTGACTCGCCGATTATGCCGATATCTCATTCGCGGAGCTGTCAGGTTCGCTGCGCCCGCATGGTTCCATCAGTGGGAGAAATGCGTGAAAGATCCATATAACAGCAGTATCTTCCGCTACGGAATGGTCCCGGTATTTCTAGCCCTCGCGGTACTCATATCCGAGTCGATCCACTCCCTGCTTCCACACTGCGAACCGTACGTTTTCATCGCAGCAGTTGCGGCCAGTGCCTGGATAGGCCGCCGCGGCCCCGGTTTGCTCGCGGCCATACTTGCGTTGTTCGCCCTCGATTACTTCTTCCTTCCTCCCCTCTATACGCTTGGAATCAGTCCAGAGGCCTGGCCCTTTTTGATCCCCTTCGGTCTCAGCGCTCTCGCTGCTGCCTGGATGAGTTCAACCCGTAATGAAGCCAGAGAGATCGCAACCAACCTGCACCGCAGCGAAGAGAAATTTCGCCGCCTCCTGACAAACCTCCCTGACATGGCCTGGACGTCCGATGAGAACGGCCGAGTGGTCTACGTCAGTCCAAAAGCCGGGCAAGTCACCGGATACAGCGAGCAGGAAGTCATCGAGGGCGGAGTGCAACTGCTCTTCGCGCGAACACACCCGGATGATCGAGCTAGGGTCCAGAGCGCTGTTGAAGATCTCTTCTCGCGTGGCACAGTCTTCGACATTGAATCCCGGTTTCAGCGCAAAGACGGCACCTGGATATGGGTTCACAACCGGTCACTCGGCACCTACAAATTGGACGGCGTTGTGTTGGCCGACGGTGTAACCTCCGATATCTCGCGCCGCAAGCAGGCGGAAATCGACCTGCAGTCAAAAACCGCATTCTTGGAAGCCCTTCTGAATGCCACCAACGACGGCATTTTGGTGCTGGACTCCCACGGTCACCCTATTCTTCAAAATAAGCGCATGGCCGAGATTCATCAGTGGCCGCCCGAATTCCTGAGCGACCCCTCTGACGAACGCATGTTGCAGCACACTC
>JBAWCO010000436.1:0-2731 GCA_049590315.1 Occallatibacter sp.
CCAAAAAGCATTCCGGGAAAATCGGGATTGTCGTGATCCTGCTCGGGCTGTCGTTTCCCGCCTTTGGACAGGGAGCGCCCGGGGGCTCCAATTACCCAACGAGTTCCGGGACCAGCACGGCAATCGCCTACTGAGCACCACCACGAATTGTGCAGCCACAGGGACGGCCGCAAATCCCTCGGTAGCATCCTGCACAGCGGCTCCGGCTGGACTTGTGGCCTGCTCAACCGCCGCCAGTACTGGAACATGTCAAGTCAACACTACGGCGGTCACAGCCAACAGCACCGTCATCGTCATGCAGCGCAAGGACACAACCGCAGGCACCACGCTGGGTGTAACCTGCAACGCAACCAGCGACACTGTTGCCACAGCACCCCCCGTGACAGCCACGACCGCAGCCACCAGCTTCACCTTCGGGCTGGGCACGATCTCGACGAACCCCGAGTGCTTTAACTACTGGATCATCAACTGAGGTCTTCATGCCTGCTTACAACACAGCGTACCCACCTCCTTTCCTCGCCTACGAATTCCCGCTGAACACGTATCTTGTGTTCTCGAAGGAAGCGATCGTGGCCGGGGAATTCTCGCAGCAGGTTTCAATTCCGCTCGGCCTGGTGGCCGGACAGAAGGGCATCCGCGTTGAACTGGACTTCAACCAGAACCCCGGAGCCTACGAGATCGACGTAATGGAATCGGATAACGATCTGTTGGGAGGTTCACAGTACCAACAGGTCCCGACGGGTGGAGCCCTGACGACGGTGACAACCGGAGCGAACGGCCCGAACACTCACCAGTCGACCGATCTGATTCCCGTGGCCGGCCAGTTCGTGTTGCTCTACGTGAAGACCGCGCCGGCGAACGGCGGGACTACGGTCACTGCCCGCATCACCCGAGCTGCTTAATGGAACACCTGGTCATCCGCGAAGCGCCACGCACGGAGCAAGGGATCGTCGAGCACTGGGCGGAATTCACCCCAGACGGCGATCTACTCGATTCCGACATCTTCGCGCACGCTTCCACATTTCTCTTGTCCGCGATGCGGAGCGGCGAAGGCACTGTGGCTTACCTGCCCGTGCAGCAGCCGCTGATGCTGGAGAATTTAATCTTCCGGCCGAACCTCACCGACCGGGAACGAGCACTGGCGATGACGCGACTGGCAGAGTACGCCATCTCGGAAGCCTATCGCCGGGATGTGGGGGAACTCTACTTTCTCTGCCGCGAAGAATCTACCTGCCGCTTTGCCGAGCACCACAAGTTTGTGCGCATCGATGGGCCGGAGTCAGAATTGAAACTGAAAATCTACAGGTTGAACCTGCTGGAAACGTTCGGAGCGTAACCGTCGATGGCGCGCGGAGGAGACACCAGCGCAAAAGCGCGGGCCGCAGGAAAAAGAGTTGGACGGCCGCCGAAACCGAAAGTCGAAGCCAAGGCAGACAAAGCCATTGCTGCCCGAGTTCTCGGACGGATCGACGAGGAGATGTACTGGCTGTTTCTTCTGCACTACGACGAAATGAAAGATGCGAACAAGCGCGCAGATCTCACCGCAAAAGATAGGGACCAGATCGGGACACATCTAGAGCGCCTTACGAATCGCCGCGACGGCACGGCGCCGCAGCGCATCGATAGCAGCTTCAACCCCGAGACTCCCTTGCGCATCGTAATCGATCACATTGGACGCCCTAAAGATCAGGCTGCAGCCGAAGCAAAGTTTGCTCGCGGCCCTGTGGAATGACCCGCGCTATCGCAGGATCGGGTTCGGCGGGGCGCGCGGCGGTTCGAAGTCAGGCGGCATCCGCCGCATCATGATCGCGCGGCGGCTCGAATATCCCATGACCACCGGACTCATCCTCAGGCGCTCACAGAAGGAACTGGAGCAGTCGCACCTGCAGAAACTCTTTGAAGAGATGCCTGACCTGCGGCGCAATTACAACGAGCAGAAAAAGAAGCTGGTGTTTCCGGAAGTGGGCTCGACGCTCTATTTCGGCTCCGCTCCGACCGCGAAAGACGTGGCCGACTTCTGCTCCTCTGAATACGCCGACATCTTCCCCGACGAAGCCCAAGAGTTCAGCCAGGACGAACTGGAACGCATGAGCGGATCTCTGCGCTGCACCTCGAACCAAAACATCACGCCCAAGATGATTTACAGCTTCATGCCCGGACGCAGCCCGAGCGGATTGCCCCCGAAAGGCCTGCCTTACCTGAAGCGCGTTTTCATCGACGGCATCCTGAAGCCGGAAGAGAAGCAATTCCACTGGGCATTCCTCCAGGCCTTCAGCTGGGACAATATCGAATGGGCGCGGGCGGAACTGAGCCGCGACGGCGTGGGCGACGGCGAACACCAACCGGGCAGCGACTCCTGCACCTGCCAGGAGTGCATGTTCTACTCCTGGCCGGAAGAGCAACGCCGCGAATACTTCCTGACTCGGACCCACTACGGACAGGACCTGCTTGCGATCACCGACAAAGGTCTTCGGGATGCGTGGCTGTATGGCAAGTGGGACGTGTTCGAGGGCCAGTACTTCACGAACTTCAATCCCGCCCGCCACGTCATTAGCCGCAAGGAAGCGGAAGCCCGCATCAAGCCCTGGCACGTGCGCTGGATCTCGGGCGACTGGGGCTTCGATCACCCGCACTCGATTCACTGGCACGTGAAAGACGAGCACAACCGGGTGATTACCTACGCGGAAGACTGGGGCCGTGGCGTCGGCGAAACCGAACTGGGCAAGACTAT
>JBAWCO010000437.1:0-6160 GCA_049590315.1 Occallatibacter sp.
TTTTGCAATGGCAAGCTCAGTCCCGGCAGAGCTCGGCGAAGAGAGAGCGGCAAGACAGGCGAGGACGAGCGCGGATCGCATGATCAGAATCCTATCGCTTTTCAGAATTCAGTACGCGCTGCGGCTCATTCTGCTAGGCTTAAGGCAAGCCCGACCCCCAGTGGCCTTCCGTTAGAGATAGATATAGGAGTGCCTGGAACGGGCGAAATTGTGCGAAGCTTGAATTGGTTTTTCTCCGCCTTTTCAAGGGGATTATGCCCTTTTGAAAAGGCTCCCGGGTAACTATATTGATTCTTTTGTTAATTGAAGCGGCATTCGCACCATCTTAACCCGCCATTTATGGGAGTCAGGGGATACTGAATGCACAAATTCTGGTTCGATTGCGAAGAAGGAGAAGGAATGGCCAATTCGACCATCTCATACTTGTGGCGCGATCAAAATGCCCCGCAAGGCTTCCGGACGGGTGTTTCACTGCATGGTCACACCAACCAGTCGCAGGAAACCCTGGACTTCCTGGCGAATTTCGGCAACCAGTATCCTCTCATGCGCCCGCTCCTATCGCGGATGGAGCGGCGATCGGAGGACAAACACGGGGTCAGGGTGGATTATGCCTCCAGCTATTGGACCCCGCCGATGACGCCGAAGCTGGCATTCGATCTGGAACGCACACAGATCGAAAAGCTGGACTTGGCTCCGATGGTCTCGCTCTCAGACCACGACAACATCAATGCCCCTATGCTCTTGCGGACAGTTCCCAGCGCGCGCGGGATTCCGGTTTCAGTAGAATGGAGCGCTCCGTACGGTTCGCAGTCGTTTCACCTGGGCGTGCACAACCTGCCCAGCAGCAAAGCGCCGGAATGGATGCAAACGCTGGCGGATTATACCAAGAACCCGACCGAGGCACGGCTAACGGAGATATTGGTTGGGCTGAACGACGAGCCAAACGTTCTGGTGATCTTTAACCACCCGCTGTGGGACCTGTACCTGATAGGCGCAGAGAAGCACAAGTTCCTGGTGAATGAGTTCCTGCAAAAATATGGCAACTATATGCATGCGCTGGAACTGAACGGACTGCGGCACTGGGATGAAAACCGTGCAACTCGGCGGCTGGCGGAGCAGTGGAATATGTTGCTGATTTCGGGTGGTGACCGCCACGGTGTGGAACCAAACGCCAACATCAACCTGACCAACGCGACGAGCTTCACGGAGTTTGTGCACGAAGTGCGGCGGGAGAAGAAGAGCAATATTCTCTTTATGCCGCAGTATGCCGAGCCGTGGAAGCATCGGATTCTGCAATCGGCGATCGACGCGGTCCGGCACTATCCGGAGTTCCCGCAGGGCTCACGGACCTGGGACGAGCGGGTATACCATCCCGACGCGAATGGGGTGGCGCGGCCGCTAAGCGAGCTTTGGCCGGACGGAACTGCGCCGTGGGTGATGCGTTGGGGCGTGGGAATCGTACAGATAATGGGCCGCGGACTGGTCTCCGGCGGACTGCGCATGGCATGGACGGAGTCGCACCAACTGCGCCTTGCACTCGGCGAGAACGACGGCTAACCACCTGCGGTGCGGCCGGACGCTGGCAGGGGGCTCGCACTGGGTTTCAGTTGTAGATCGATTTCCGGAGGGGGCAGAGAGTTGCCTCTTCTTGAATCATTCACTGCATTGGGCGTGCTTTGTATCAGGGCACGACTTCAGTCGTGCCGAAAGCAGTAAAAAACAAGCAGGGCTTTAGCCCCTGAGCGTCATTCACGACGGGAGAGCAGCAGCGGCAAGACGCAGTCCGCTGACAACGCACCACCCGGTTTAGGATTCGGGTTCAAGCAATGGATGAACGAATGCCGCGCGTGGCGTACTTCCCTGACTCGTTCCACGAGGTGAATGGGGTTGCGCACACCAGCCGGCATTTTGAGGCCTTTGCCCGCCGACGCAATCTGCCATTCTTATGTGTTCGCGCGGGCGACCGCACGCAGGCCATTCTGGAAGACGGCAACATCTGGACGCTCGAGCTGCCGCGTGGCTTTTTGTCGTTTGCGCTGGAGAAGGATCTTCGCTTCGATCCCGCATTTCTGCGGCATATCCCGTTGATCGGCGAGGTATTGGAGCGATTCAAGCCCGATCTGATTCACATCACGGGACCCAGCGAAGTGGGCATGCTGGGCGCGGGGCTGGCACATCACCTCGGACTCCCGCTGGCGGCGAGCTGGCATACCAATGTGCATGAGTACGCGGCGCGGCGCTCGGAGTGGTTTTTGCGATTGCTGCCGAAGAGGCAATCTGCAGTAACAGAACAAAAGATTGAAGATCTTGCCATGGCGGCGGCAGCCAAGTTCTATTCGGTGGCGCGCGTCTTGTTTGCTCCGAACCCGGACCTGTGCGCGCTGTTGGAGCGGACAACCGGGCGCAAGTGCTACCTGATGCCGCGCGGTGTGGATGCGGAGTTGTTCAAGCCGGAGATGCGGAAGCGCGACCCGGAAGACCGAGACCATGTGCTGGGATTTGTTGGGCGCCTCTCGATCGAGAAGAATGTGACGCTGCTGGCGACTGTGCAGGAAGAGCTGGAGCGCATGGGGCACAAGAGCTTCCGTTTTCTCATCGTGGGACACGGGGGCGAAGAACAGTGGCTCCGTGATCGCCTTCCGCGTGCGGAGCTTCCTGGAGTACTGAAGGGCGAGCCGCTTTCCACCGCCTACGCCAATATGGATTTGTTCGTTTTTCCGTCGCATACAGACACATTTGGCAACGTCGTGCTGGAAGCGCTGGCCAGCGGGGTTCCGGCAATTGTCACGCGCGACGGCGGGCCGTGCACCATTGTCCGCGACGGGGTGACGGGACGAATTGTAGACGACGCGGATTTTGCCGCCGCAGTGGCGGGACTACTGGGCGACCCGGCGAAACACGCGGAGATGCGGCTAGCGGCGCGCGAGCATGCGCTGACCATGAGCTGGGACTCAGTGTTTGAAGGCGTGTACGCGGCCTATGACACGATCCTCTCGCAACCGGAGCAGGCCGCCGGATAAGCCAGCGACTCATTCCAGCCGGTAAGCAGACTCAAAACGAAAGTGTCAGCGGAAGCTCAGGCCCCGCCGACCAGGTGTTCGCTCATTTGTTCCAGCAGAGGTGAGCCAAAGATGCTGCCAAGCTGAGCCGCCGCGTCGGATTGGTCGACCCACAACCTGTGCTCCGCGTCGGCTGCTGAGAGCGGTTTGCTGAAATAGTATCCCTGAATCTCATCGCATCGCCGTGATTGCAGGAAGGCCATTTGGGCTTCGGTTTCCACGCATTCCGCAATCACCTTCAAGTTCAAGGCTTTGCTCATCTCAATGATCGCGACGGCAATGGCTCCGTCATCAGGATTATTGGCGACGTCTTTGATGAACGATCCATCGATCTTAAGTTTGCTGACTGGAAATTGCCTCAGATAACTGAGGCTGGAATAACCCGTACCGAAGTCATCGATTGCCAGGTTCACTCCCATACTTTTCAATTCTCTGAGGAGTGAGAAAATCGAATCGCCGCTCGACAACAAAAGGCTCTCAGTCAGCTCAAGCTCAAGGCTTCGCGGTGGAAGCGCCGTATCCTTGAGGACGGCCTTCACGAGTTCGCAGAATCCGTCCTGCCGGAACTGAATCGCTGAGACATTCACTGCGACAGACGGCACGCGAAGGCCCGCTTCCATCCATCTCTTCGCTTGTGCGCAGGCAGTTCTGAGCACCCATTCGCCAATGGGAATAATCAGTCCACTGCTTTCGGCCACGGAAATGAATCGTCCTGGCGGCACAAGGCCCATCTCTGGATGTTGCCAGCGAAGCAGTGCTTCGAACCCCGTGATCTCCCCGCTAACCAAACTCATCTGCGGTTGATAGACGAGGAACAGTTCTTCTTTATCCAGCGCAATGCGAAGGTCGTGCTCCAGTGTGAGCCGTTCCACAACCTGGGCGTTCATATCGTCAGTGAAGAAGCGGAACGTGGAGCGACCGCTCTCCTTGGCGGAATACATGGCGGCATCCGCATTCTTGATCAAAGTTTCTTCGTCACTGCCGTGTTCCGGAAAGATGCTGATCCCCAGGCTGCACGTGACCTTGAACGAGTGCCCCTCGACGACAAACTCCTGATCCATTCCGGAGGAAATCCGCTGGGCAGTGATCACGGCGTCGCCTGTTTCTTTCACGGATGTGAGCACAATAACAAACTCGTCGCCGCCGATCCGCGCTACGGTATCTTCTTCCCGCGCCAGCTTTCTGAGTCTTACCGCAACTTCTTTCAGCAGCAGGTCGCCGATGGAGTGTCCGAGCGATTCGTTGATGATCTTGAATCGATCCAGATCGAGGAACAGAACTGCGACTTTTTCCTTGTGACGCCGGGCTGCGGCCAGCGCATTGCCGAGCCGATCTTTGAGCAGGCTGCGGTTGGGCAGGGCCGTCAGCGAGTCGTAGTAGGCCAGATATTGCACCTGGCTTTCGGCTGCCTTTCGGTCTGTAATGTCGACCAGTCCGCCCTCGATAATTGCAGGTCCGTTATCGCTCTGGTTGATGCTCCTGACGTTGGCAAGAGCCCATTTCCAACTGCCATCCGGGCACTGAAACCGGTATTCGGCATTGAGAATCTGGTTTTCTCCCCCGGTGGACTTGTCATAGAGATGCTCATGGAATCGGGCAGTCACCAATTCCGCGTTGCCGCTGTCATCCAGCATTGCGATTCGGTTCGGGTATCCGAGAATGTGGGCGCATGCCTCATTGCAATCGACAATCCGTCCGTCAGCCCTGGCAATATACAGGCCCGTTAGATTCCGCTGAAACATGCGCCGATAACGCTCTTCCAACGCGGCTTCATTCTCCAGCCGGGCCTTGATCAGTTCCGTCTGGCCACGGACCCGCCTGCGCAAAATCAACACCCATCCGAAAATCGCGGCCGCCAGAAGGCCAACAACGGAGAGGATGAGAGCCGCCCGGCCGCCGGTCAACCACGGCGGCGACGACAGCAAAGTGATATCTTCCGGCGTTCTGAGGACAATTTCAAATGCGGCGGGGGTGCCATTCTCGTCGGTCTTGATGGAACAGATTCCCGTGAGACTCAGCTTGCTGTCCTTAGTAGGAATCGAGTGAGCATCCGGGCGCACCGCAAAGCGAGCTGTGAAGTTTGTGTGGTCGTCCGATTGAAGGACAAGAGCATATGAGCCTGGGAGGAGATTGACGGCCTGAACCGTCCCCGAAATCGTTACGAGCCGAGCGTCGTACCCGCCTTTGAGGGCCGTCTTTCCGTCGATCTTCGCCGACAGAATGGACTGATGCTTCCCAGTAGGACGAAAGTTCGCGGATTTCAATACGGTGCTGTAGTTGCCACTTGCGGGAAAGCCGATGACTTCGACTTCGTCACCGGCCCCCACTGGAGACCCGTCCTGGCTCTCGGCATAAAGGCCGCCGGTTGTGTCCATCAGGAACAGACCTCTACCAGGAAACCGCGCCGAGATAACACCCTGAACCCTGACCCTATGAACATCCGTAGATTGCGCGGAGAATCGCCCGATTTGGTCAACACTCGTGGTCGGAATTGCGAAAGGGTCCACCGGTGCGGGTTGAATCACCTTGAAATATGCGATCCCCGGCACCATCAGGTGGATGGCAACCAGTTGTTTTCTTTGATTGAACGCCGCGCCGCAGACGCCTGTGAACTGTACCTTCGCGTCGACAAGCTGCATGGGGAACCCGCCATGATAATCCGGCACACGCACCTTGAACGTCCCAGTCGGTGTGGCCACGTCAATCACCAGGACGTTGCCGGCTGCTTCCTGAACGAAGGAACGGACAATTCCCTCCATCTGGGTCCATTGGCTATCAAAGGAGCCGGTGGCAGCCTGCTCATAACTGAGCGGCGCCGGATTGGGCAGAGGAGCAGTACGGAGTACCTTCCATTTTGGACTTGCCAGATAAGGAGAGAAGCCGGCCCCCACAACCCCGGTAATATCCAACAACTGTCCAACATGCGGGGGAGCGTCCTTGATCCCACGCAGGTCAACCCACACGCCTCCGGTTGCATCCTGGACGAATAAGTTCGGACCCACTGAATCGTAGTACGTGACCACAGCGCGAAGGTGGATCGAAACCGGTTGCGGGGATGCGTCAGCCTTGAATCGGCGTATCTCGTTTACGGTGGTCAGGGT
>JBAWCO010000438.1:0-1559 GCA_049590315.1 Occallatibacter sp.
GGTGTAGGAACCGGGCGTTGCTGCGATTTTTGCGGGGCGACCTTCGCCCACAATTCGCCCGCCGTCTTCTCCACCCTCCGGTCCGAGGTCGACGATCCAGTCTGCGTTCCGGATCACATCGAGGTTATGTTCGATGATGATCACCGAGTTGCCAAGGTCGGCCAGGCGATGAAGAACATCGAGCAGCTTGCGGACATCGTCGAAATGCAATCCGGTAGTCGGCTCATCAAGTAGGTAAAGTGTGCGGCCAGTCTGCCGCTTGCTCAGTTCGCGCGCCAGCTTCATGCGCTGGGCCTCTCCACCTGAGAGCGTTGTGGCGCTTTGGCCCAGGTGGACGTATCCGAGACCCACATCGACTAGAGTCTGCAGCTTCTGGCGGACGTTGGGTACATCTTCAAGAACGGTGAGCGCGTCTTCAATAGTGAGATCCAGAACGTCTGCGATGGAGTGCCCCTTAAATTTTACGGCGAGCGTCTCCTGATTGTAGCGACGCCCATTGCAGACTTCGCACTGTACATAAACATCGGGCATGAAGTTCATCTCAATGCGACGCTGGCCATCTCCCTGGCATGTCTCGCAGCGGCCCCCAGCCACGTTAAAGCTGAAGCGGCCGGCTTTGTAGCCGCGCTCGCGGGACTCCGGCAGCATGGCGAAAAGGTCGCGTATGGGCGAGAAGACTTGCGTATAGGTGGCAGGGTTGGAGCGCGGCGTGCGGCCAATGGGCGACTGGTCGATGCGCACAACCTTGTCGAGCTGCTCGGCGCCGGTGAGTGACTCGTGCGCGCCAGGCTCTTCGCGCGAACCGTAGATGGACTGTGCAAGCGAGCGGTAGAGAATGTCGTTAATCAGCGTGCTCTTGCCGCTGCCGCTGACGCCGGTCACTACGGTGATGATGCCCAACGGAATTCGGATGGTAATGTCCTGCAGGTTGTGTTCGCGCGCGCCGGTCACAGTGAGCCATTTGCCTGTCAGTGCGCGCGGTCGCTCGCGCTGCAGCATCGAGGCAGCTCCGGAAAGATAACGGCCCGTGAGCGACTCCGGGCAGGCCATGATCTCCTCGGGAGTTCCCTCCGCCACCACATGGCCTCCAAGCCTTCCCGCGCCCGGTCCCAGGTCGAGAACGTAATCGGCATGGCGGATGGTGTCTTCATCGTGCTCGACAACAAGTACAGTGTTGCCCAGGTCGCGAAGCCGCTCGAGAGCTTGAATGAGCCGATTGTTGTCACGCTGATGCAGGCCGATGGATGGCTCATCCAGAACATAGAGCACGCCGCGGAGCTTTGAGCCGATCTGCGTGGCCAGGCGAATTCGTTGACCCTCCCCACCAGAAAGCGTTGCCGCGTTGCGATCGAGCGCAAGATAATTAAGACCTACGGCGCAAAGGAATTCAAGCCGCTCGACAACTTCACGGCGGATGCGCTCCGCAACCAGCGATTCGCGTGCGGTGAATTTGAGATTGATGGCGGCCGACAATGCGCGATTGAGCGGGAGCGCTGTGAAGTCTGCAATGGACAGTCCGCCGATTTTTACGGCAAGTGATTCGGGACGCAGGCGCTTGC
>JBAWCO010000439.1:0-3683 GCA_049590315.1 Occallatibacter sp.
CCTGGCCCTCCCGTTACGCTCAACGCCGACCCCGATCAGTTGGAGCAGATGTTGATCAATCTGGTTGCCAATGCGGTCGATGCTTCGCTTGCGAACGGTTTGCATCCAGTGCAGGCAACATGGCAGGTCTCCGATGGCAGCCTGCTGGTCATCATCGAGGATCGCGGGCTCGGCATCGCCAACACTGAAAACCTGTTTGTTCCGTTCTATACCACCAAACCCGCCGGTAGCGGTGTCGGCCTGGCCCTGGCGCAACAGATTGCCCGCGCCCATGGCGGCGAAATCAGGCTTCTCAACCGCGACGACGGCGAGGGCGCACGTGCCACCATCCGTTTGCCGCTATAAGAGGGCTCTCATAAATCGTTTGCATCAAATCGTGGAGTGCATGGGCTCAGCTCTGGCAACAGGGTTCGCAGTCAGAGAGATTAGTTTTGCGGCACGAATAGGACGGTCTTAGCGATTGCCAGTCTGCCTCTGGGATACGCTGTTCATCAACTCCGGTTCAATTTCCGTAGCGATCACGCAGTTCCGTCCACTGTTCTTCGCGCGATAGAGCGCTGCGTCGGCAGCCTGGATAATGGCATCATGATCCGGCGGGAGGCCGGATGCGACGCCAAAGCTGGCTGTGATTTGAATAGCTGTGTCTCCGTACAGAATGCGCGCGGCCTGCACCGCCATTCTTAGCTGCTCTGAGCGGAGCCGAGCACCCACAAAGCTCGAGCCGGGTAGGATCAGAATGAATTCTTCTCCGCCGTAACGGCCCACCGAGTCGTAATTGCGGACCGATCGCTGGAAAATATTGCTGATTTCCTTCAGTACCATGTCCCCGGCCGGGTGTCCGAAGGTGTCGTTGACTTCTTTGAAGTGATCCAGATCCACCAGGATCACGGTCAGCGGTGATCGATCGCGCTGCGAGCGGTCAACCTCTTGGCGCAGCCTTTCGATGACAATGCGGTGATTCCAAAGTCCGGTCAGGTCGTCACGCTCGGCAAATCGGCGCATCTTTTCCTGGGTGCGCAGCAACTCGGTCTTTTCCTGCTCCAAGGCAAGTGTGCGAGTCTGAACTGCCTTCTCCAATTGTCGTTTTTGCCCTAACAACAATTGAATGCGCCCGCGCCATATGAACATCACCCCAATGCCTGCCAGTAATGCCAGCCCCAGCCCCAAGATGCCACGTTGCCACCAGCGCGGTGTGATACTAAAAGCGATCTCGCTCACTGGGCTGACCAGGCCTCCCGCCCCATCCAGCGTTTGAGCCTGGAAGAGGTAGTTTCCCGGGTCGAGCCGCGCGTAACGAACTGTGTTTTCCGCCGTTTCCACCCACTCCGATTCCAAACCCACGAGCCGGTAGCGGACCCGGGTGTGCCGCGCATCGCGAAAGCTGAGCGAGGCGATCGAAATGGTGAACGGATCGGCACTCCATTGCACCGTTTCTCCGTTGGCGATGGAAGCACCTCCGAATGCCACTCGGGAGAAAACCGGGGCCTGTGGTGCAACGGCTGCGTTCGTCTGCGGAGTCAGAAAATGCGCCAATCCCCCTGACGTACCGATCCACAAGCTTCCATCCGGATCTTCGGCGAGCGCATAGGCATCCAAGTCGTTCCAGATCAAGCCGTCGTCCTGCGTATAGCTGCGCCAGCGATGGCCGTCGAAGACCGTCAGGCCGGCATCCTGGCCCACCCAGAGCCAGCCACGTTTGTCTACCGCCAGCGAAACCACTTGGTCCGAAAGGAGGTGCGCGCGAGGGATATGCTCCGAATCCAATATCCGATTGTCCACGATGCGCAGGCGTGTCAACCCCGCAACCGTACTCGTAGCCCAGAGATTTCCCGCAGGATCGGCCGCAATATGAAATGGATTTATTCCCGAGAGTCCAGGATCAATGCGGTGCCATCCGCTGTCGTCCAGCCGGAAGAGCCCTCCGTCGGACGCTGCCCAAAGATGTTTTGCCGTGTCCAGGCTCAGGTCAGTAATGCGTGTCCCCGGATCCGCGAATGCCTTATCTCGCACAAGGCTCGGAGCGTGGTCGCCTGTCGCGGTATCCGCCAAGTAGAGCCCGCCGTCCGTTGCAACCCAGAGGTGATTTCCGCCATCGCTGAGAATGCGGTATACCTCGGGCAACTTCCATTGCCTGCCTGAAAGTGTCTTGGGGTCGATCCGCACCAGGTTGCCGGCTGCAGATCCCATCCAGATGCCGCCATCCACGCTCTCCGCCAGCGAGTCCGCGCGTACCGTCTCAATGCCGGCTCCCTGCCATGTCTTCGCGCTCTGCTCACCTGCTGGAATATAGTCGAGGCCTGATTCGGTGCCCACCCAGAGTCTTCCGTTCTGGTCTCGCAATGTGGCCCACACAATGTCGTCGCTCAACCCGCTCTCGACTGTATAAGCCTCCCAGCGGTCCTCTCCCACCCACCGTTTCAGCCCGTGGCCCACCATCCCAATCCAGGTGGAATTTTCCCGATCCACGAAAAGCGTGGAAATGTCATAGCGTGATAGTCCGTTGGCAGCCGTTACCATTCGCCAACGGCCATTCTCGAATAGTCCGAAGGACGGACCCTGCGAGGCCACGATTCGGCCCTGCGCATCTTGAGCCATTGAGACGTAAGGTGCGTAATTCGAATGGCCCGGGAGATTGTGCAGTTCGAATCGGCTCTCAGCAGGGGACATTTCGCCAAGGTCTGTCACGCTCCGCATCCACAGGTGTCCGTCGCGCGCAAGCAGCAGGTGATGCCAGGGCCCTTCTGGAAGATGCAGCGCCGAGCCCAGATGCGTTGTCTTGCCTCCGGCCAGTTGGCAAAGATCTCTGTCGCAGCCGTACCAAAGGTTCCCTCCAGGTTCCGACAACACACTCCAGATCGCCGAGCCCTCCAGGTGCATCGCTTCCGCAGCCCACTGTCCGGTCGCCAAATGCCGTAGTCTGAAAGCGCCGCTTCGGTCGGCGGTAATTATTTCGTTCGCTGACACCGCGGTAAAAACAGTTCCGATCCTCAGCGAAAACTGGGTATACGGGGCTGGCGCATTCACTGGCACGAACCTGCCGTTAGGAAGACTGAAATAGATGCCTGCCGTGGTTCCCACCCACAAGGTTCCATCCGGTCCCACAAAGAGGCTTTGGATAGCGTGTTCCTTCAGCCCCTCGCCCGCGCCGTACCGCCGATATTGCCGCCCATCGTAACGGTACAAGCCGTTCTCAGTTCCGACCCAAAGGTAGCCGGAGCGGTCCTGGGCGATGCTGTTTACGTTAAGGTCGCCCAGACCCTCGTTCGCCTCGCTGAAGCTGAATTGCTGGCAAAGGACTGAAGGCACAGCAACGGCGAGCACGGCAAAGCCGCACATCAGAGCCCTCAAGATGCCGTTCATCTTCCGCACCGGAGTTTGCAACGACTTATCCTTCAATCGGATTGAGTTCAATATATACCCGGGCTGTGCGCAGGAAGGAGAGAACCGGTTGGCAGAACCGAGTCGTTTCCCATGGGGAAAACGTGCCTCAATCGCAGATCAGGGCGGCTTCGGGAAAGCCTTGCGTCTCATCTTCCGGGCTCATTTCGGTGCCTGGCCCGGCGGGAGAATTCTCTCCAGCCCGGTTCGCAAAGAAGGATTCCACTTCACCAAGCACATCGGCCCCGGTACGTGAGTGGTAGATAGCTGCTCTCAGCTTCGCTCCACCCGGGACACAGTGGGTG
>JBAWCO010000440.1:0-2656 GCA_049590315.1 Occallatibacter sp.
CCTATCGCTTGTGCTAGCTCCTCCTGAGTAAGTCCGAGGGCTGTCCGCTCTCTCGCTATCGCCTTACCAAGGCGCTCCTCTACCGTACCGATGTACTTTGACATTACAACTCATTTTGTCGTTTAACCACATGTAGTGTCGAGCGGCATCGACGTGTTTGTGAAGGGCGCAAAATGATGCAAAACGACATATAGCGAATATTTCGCAAGGTTGCAATTTTCATGACAGGGTTCGTGGCTGCAGAGTAGCGGTCTGTTCCGCCTCGCTAGCTTGGCTTCCGAACTAATCCAAAACGTATGCACCACTTTTTAAGTTATTGATTTACTTAATTTTATTAGTTCCACCGATATCCGTTCCGGACTACATTGACCTCTCCACGAAAAATGCAGCAACCGAATTCGGACACCTCACATTTCGTAAACGATGTTGCCTCGTACATGAGTGGATGCGGCTTCGATAAGAAACGGTCTCACCAAACCATACCAATCAATACGTGACCGCGTGCTCAACGATGCTATCAGGGGGACGCTCCTGGCGACAGTTGGGTCCGAAGCCATGGAAGTAGCGATTGCTGACGAAGATGAGATCATCGGCCGTTTGAGCAAACCAATTCCATGCGGATGAAGCAAGTGCAACGCGCGGGATACGAAGCCTAGTTCGCGCGCCGCCGCTACATGAATGCCAATCCCGTGCGTCTGATGGTCGCCGATGCAGTCGAAGTCGGCTACCGAAATAATCGCCTGCATCAACTGGGCGTGCTGCAGGAGGAACACGATCGCCAACGCCAACTGAGACCGGGGGTCACTTACAGATGATTTCGCCAACGCATGGAACGACAGGCGTGTTGAATTTATCAGACGTGGCTCGGGCATCGATCACTGGTGCCTGTGCAAACTCTTGGGGAATGTCCCATTCGCAATGGGACGCTGGTGGACGCAAAGCAATACAAGCAACCTTCACACGGTAGCATCCGTACACGCCAACGGCTTGCGCACCGGTATTAACTTCGCCAGTGGATGCGAGGATTTATGGCTTTTCAGCGAGCGGTAAAGGCACTGATGGTGCTCCCTATGAGTTCGTGATGTATATTTGGTGCAACCTGTGCCCGCACCGACCTGTCTCTTTTTTGGTCACCGCGTTAGTCGTTCGGGCCGGCCGTATCCGACAATGTCTGTATCGTCTGCGCTCCTCTTATATCGAAGTGGTGGCCGCTCACTCAACGCCTTGAGGCAGCCTTGCGACCTGCCGCATGGCCTCCTTGATCACCGAACGCTTCCAGTCGGTGGCGAATCGTCCAGCACCTCCGCATTCAGCATCGACCGACCTTCTACCGGGCTTAATACCTCGTGCCGCACATGCCGCGATGAACGCGATAACTCTGGCTTTGTATTCTTCTTTCTGAGCCTGCGCCTCCTTCCCCACAAATTCGGCATGCATCCGCGCAAGACGTGACGCCAACTCTCGCTCGCGTCTCCATACCGAGGTCGCTGTTAGGTTGAGGCCAGCCGCTATCGCGCCAACAGACTGTTTTCCACCATCTGCGAGAGCGTTGTTGAGCCTCATTACGAGGTCGGCACTCACTTGTTGCCGACGCGGGACCGACCGTTTAACTTCAAACTCGCGCTCTCGTCTCGGTCTTTCGTCCACGTCGAACTTGTTCGTGACGAAGATCTGCTCCATGGTTGCGCCCGTCGCATAACTTGCGCGGACGAACAGAAGCAATGGAGCCGGAAATGTGCCCGCGGAAAAATGTACGACCTGCGAAGGCAGCATGCCCAATGCGCGCCCCATCTCCGCAGACGAACCTCGATAGAAGACATCACGTATCGCGCGTACTGCAACATCCGAACAGATCAGGTCGACGTCGTCTCCGACGTTGGACAGTGTTAACGCATCTTCAACGGTGTGCGAGAGGAACATGTCGAGCTCGTCGATAGCTGTGGATACACCCGGAATCAACCTCCCCAGCCACTTTCCGCACCCTCGACAACAGCCCACTCTGGTAAAGGCACCAAATGATGGCTGCCAACCCCGCCCGCAATACGGACACTGAACTTCGAGGCCTACGCGGTGATGTGGGCAAATGACCACATCCGCGATACGCCACACAAGGGGTTCGTAGACCGTCTTTCCATGACTTACAAATTCGTGAAGGCAGACAGGACACCATGCACGGTGTTTCCGCATCAGGGCTCTTGGCGCGAGAGCTTGGCGCCACGATAGAAGCGTCCCGCGCTTCAAATCCGAGCGGTTCGTGAGCGAGTTCATCGCCTTCACCCAAATGTTCGCGGCCTGCAACATCCCGTCCACCGATCCATTCACGGGTATCCCCCGCACATCAGGCATCGGGCGGCCCTCGTAAATGAGCGGCGCCACGAGCTCGCGATAGAAATCGCGAAATGGAACGGACAGGCGCTCCGCACACCTCAGTGCGAAGCTACTTAGCTGCTCTCCACGTCCGCCAACCTCGGCTGCTATCTCTATGTCCATGCAACTCTTAACACAACACTAAATGTTGTTCAACTATATATTGTGACTATACTTATCGCAAGAAGATTTGCGTTTTCACGTATCAAGTGAGCAGTGAGAACACTTTCCCCTCGGAACGCTACTCGCATCGCCCTTTTCATCTCAATGGCAACGATGCACGAGCCGT
>JBAWCO010000441.1:0-5590 GCA_049590315.1 Occallatibacter sp.
AGACGCTCACCTTGACGCGACAAATCCAGTTGGCGAGGGCTCATTCCATCAACGTACTACCCAACAAACTGCATCGCCAGAATAACCGAAGCGGGGGTATCCATTTTATAACACAGTAGTACTAGCAAGGTGCTATTGAAAGTGTCGATGGCGGCCTGCGTCGCGTATTGCTCCTGCGGCAGGTTGTAGTTGGCTGTCAGCATGTGGTCGGTGCGGAAGCCGAGATGGACTTCGCGCAGCTTCTCAAAGCTGCGCAGAAACAAACCTGAGGCGATCAGCAGCACCAGGGCCACGGCAATCTCCGCGACCACCAGTGCGGAGCGCAGGCGCGCTTGCGCGCCACCCGCCGATCCCTTGAGTCCGCCCTCTTTGAGCGTCTCGTTGATGCCGGTGTGCGCCGCGGCCACCGCCGGCGCCAGCCCGCACAGCAAGCCGGTTAGCAATGCCGCGCCTAGCGCAAACAGGACCACATACCAGTCGAGCCGGATCGATTCAACGCGCGGCAGCGTCTCCGGCAAGAAGCTCACGCCACCCCGTACCGCCAGCGCCGCCAGCCCCAATCCAAGCATGCCTCCCGCGAGGCTCAACGCAAGCGTCTCCACCAGGCTCTGCCGCAGCACTGCCGCGCCGCTCGCGCCCAGCGCTAGCCGCACCGCAATTTCCCGGCGCCGCCGGATCACGCGCACCAGCATCAGGCCGGCCAGGTTGGCGCAGGCGATGAACAGCACAACCGCTACTGCGAAAAACAGCGTGCGGATCAACGGCCGGGCCTGCACAACCGTGTCTTCGGCCAGCGGGCGAACCATGGCGCCGATACGCTGGCTGCTCATGAAGGCGGGAAAGTTGTGCGTGATCTGTCGCGCCACGCGCTCGGCGTCCTGCTGGGCCTGCGCAGGCGTCACGCCCGGCTCGAGGCGCCCCACCATTCCGCAGCACCAAGCAGCCGTCTCTTTGATCTCATCGGGCGTGGGACTCAAGGGTACCCACAACCGGCTCTGATCCATCTGGCCGGGGATGAGCGGAAACTCGAACCCCTGCGGCATCACGCCGATGATCTCGTAGGTCTTGCGGTTGAGCTCGATCTTGCGCCCAAGTACCTTTGGATCTCTGCTAAAGTGGCTACGCCACATTGCATAGCTGATCACGGCTACCTGCTGGCCGCCGTCATCTTCCTGCTGCGTAAAGGTCCGGCCCATCAAGGGCGCAACGCCCAGCAGTGGAAAGATGCTGGCCGTGACTCGTGCCGCACTGATCTCGGCGGGCGCACCAGCGCCGGAGAACTCGTAGCCGGCCTGCTCAAATCCGCCCAGCGCGGCGAAGCCCCGCGTCTCGCGCTCATAGGTAAAAATCTGCGGCAGGGTTACTCCTAGATGGCCGCTGCTGCCCATATTTATGCCCGGCACAGTATCCCCCAGCACCATCAGCCGACCCGGATCTGCGAACGGCAGTGGCCGCAGCAACACACCCTCGACGATTGAAAAGATCGCCGTTGTGGCGCCGATGCCGAAAGCCAGTGTGAGGATAGCCGTCACCGCGAACCCAGGCGACTTTCTCAGTTGACGCGCTGTAACGCGCAACTCCCGCACTAATGAATCGACAGTCGATTCCCAGCCAGCCGACCAGACTTTGTGTCTCACGCTTTCGCGGCTGCCGATCTCTGCACGGGCCTCGCGCTCGGCATTCTCCCGGCTGACACCGCGTAACAACTTATCCTCCACGGAGGCTGCGAAGAAGCTTCTGAGTTCCTCTTCGATCTGGGCGTTGCGCTCGGACGGACGAATCAGTGCCCGCAAACCAGCCATGAGATTTCGCAGCATGTCTCCCCTTTCTCAGGCTTCGAGAATTCGTCCGATAGCCGCTATCTGGCGGCCCCACTGGCGGCATTCCTGTTCAAGTGCTTTACGCCCGGCGGCAGTCAGCGCGTAATATTTCGCCCGACGGTTGTTTTCCGTCGAGCGCCACTCCCCGCGAATTCGCCCAGCCCGCTCCATGCGGCTCAATGCAGGAAGCAGCGACCCCGCGTTGACCCGGAACACACCGCCGCTCACCTGCTCGATGCGAAGGGCTATTCCGTACCCATGCATCGACTCGAGAGCCAGTGTCTTGAGCACCAGCATTTCCAGTGTCCCTTGAACCAGTTCGCCATTATTCGCCTCCACGCCAACCTCCACTAGATAATCAAGATGTATACGGCTGTCTCCTCTAGTTTGTCAAGATGTAAGGGGAAATAGTGCGACTTCAGCCATCGCTCAAGCGGGTGGCACCTGGGCCAGCTTGCACGTTGGCATTTTGTCTTCAGGAATAGGGTACAGTTCTCGATTACTAAAGGCCTGCCAGGGTGCTCATGGAACTCAGGTTACTCACGATCCCAGGGATCACTACCCTGAAACGCCCATTGCGACTGGAACTCCATTTAGCCGGCATTCGTGACCTTTTCTGACTCTCAATGTGAAGGAGAGAGCAATGCTTGATCACATTACCCTGACAGAATCCAACGAAAAGATCACTCGGCGCTGATCGGCGCTCGTCGCTACGTCACGCGATTTTCTGAACCCATTCACTTCTCCAGGCTGGCGCGGCGAACGGGTCCGCGAAATATTGTGTCTCGTGTACGACCTTCCCGTTGCGGAACTCCATGATGCTCACTGTGTACGCTGGGCGTCCCTGGTAGTCGATTGTGTATTCCGTGATCCATAGATCACCCACTCCCAGAATTCGTCTGACGTTGAAGCCGGACGGTTTGCCGGGATGATGACTCCGCAATGCCTGCAAGTTGCTTCGCCCAAGGATTCGCTCGCCTGACTGGGGATAATCACAAATGGCATCGTCGGCGTAAATGTCGTGTTCCGCACTCAGATCGCCGACGGCGGACGCGTGCCAATGCGCGTTCAGAGTTTCAAGCATCTGTCTCTCTTGCATCTTCCGCTCCAGTCTTGTTCAGCTTTCATCTTGATTCAATTTTGGAATCAAACCATGGAAATGCTGGCCTTCATGGGTTGCGGGTAGCACCGACAATCGGTCCGCGCCAGCCCATTGCGTGCAATTCAAGAGGCATGTAATGACTATTCGTTATCACATGAATTCCAACTGTCATTGGACGCAAGGCAACAAACGGGAGCAATGTTGCGGCATATCGCAGCCCCAAGGGGCCGCTGGAGGTGCCAATGATAGCCCCGCTTCTACCTATCTTCCCTCGCAGAGTCGCACGCGGGCAAGCTCTGCGCTGGATTCGTCCTGCCGTAAACCTCTTAACCTTTCTAGCCGTGTTTCCAGCGCTCGCTCACGCACAGAGCGGTTCGCCGTTCGATACCGGCTTCACCGCCATGCAGACCCTATTCACCGGAACGGTCGCAAAGGTCGCCAGTCTGATTGCGATCGTGGTCGGCGGCTACCAGTTCGCGCACGGAGAACCAGGCGCAAAAAAGACCCTAGCGGGCGTGGCAGCCGGCACCGGGATCGCCGTCCTTGCCACAAACGTTCTGTCCTGGCTTTGGGGCATCTGAGAAATCCGCGATATTGCGACCTCCCTTTCCAACGAGAAGTCAACATTTCAAGTGTGAGGGGCGAACATGCAGACACACACGACAACCCGCCGAAGGAACCGGGTCTTCAAAAGCCTGCACAAGCCCCTCACTTACCTTGGGGTCGAACGCACCCTCTTCTACTTCGTCTGCGTCGGGGCAGTCGGCGCGTTCAATCTCTTCAATAGTTTGATTGCTGGACTGGCCGTCTTCATTGGCGGCTATGCATTCGGCCACTGGGTGACGAATAGCGACCCGGCCTTTCTGCGCATCCTTGCGAAATCAGAGCGTTACAACGCACGCTACGACGCGGCTAGCGGCACAAGCGTACGGCATCGATACAGATGCCTTGGCTCTCAAGGTCAAGCAAGAGTTTGCTGCGAAAGAGAAGGCAAGGAAGGCCACAAAACCAGAGCCGAGACCTGCAACGAAATCCAAGCGAGCCGCGTAACAAACCGTGAGTCCTGGGACCTGCCGACGGGCAGGTCCCTTTTTCGCTCTGGCCCGACTTCCCGCCCTTGTATGTTGCTCTCGAACCGAGAGCGCCTTGTTTGGCCCGCCCGACGGGCCTGCTTCTTCCGCCATGAATCGATGATCAGATGCTGGTTGTCAGTCTGGCGATGACCATGCGCAAAAGTCAAAAGGGCACAGCTTCTCTGGCTTCGCTCTAAGCCTCGTCTTTCACGTGGGACTTGTCGACCCGGATCTTGATTCCGACATATCTTCCGGGCTATTCCAATTTATAAAATGCGGCGCATCCGTCGCAGGCAGATCCGCAAAACGAGCCATTCCCGTTTGCACGCATCTCTCGGCGAATCCCGCGACCGAATTGTTGCCCGCCAAAAGCAGGGACTCCGCGAGCAAGACGGCCGTCTTTGGATAAAACGCAGCCAGCGGCTCAATCCGTCCGTTCACTCGCGGTATCGCGCCGGCGTCGCCTGGGCCGACATTGCCAATTCGTTGCAACAATTCGCAGATCATCGCGGGCAGATCAACGGCCAGCACCAGTAATCGCGTTGTTGCGATGGATGCAAGCGCGCGCTCAATGCCTGCCAGCGGACCGTGTCCAGGAAAACGGTCATGTAGTACCGGGCAATCAAAACCAGTGTAATCAACATCGGCGCTACCGGAGATAAAAACCTCTGCTGCTCCAGATGCGCTTGCCAGCTTGATCTGGCGCGTCAGCAAGCTCTCACCGGCGACCTCAATCATCGCTTTGTCGCGGCCCATGCGCGTTGATAGGCCTGCGGCAAGAATGACGGCGCTATGCGTCATTGCGGTCCACTCTGAGGGCGCCATCGGTCAGAATCCGCGCGCGTAGACCGCCGCGACCCAGAAGCGCAGTTTCGGCACCTGGCCCGATGGCCTGATCCATCCAATAGCAAGGCTTGCACTCGCATACGCCTGCGAACTCAATTCCTTGGACCGAGAACGTCTTCCCAATGAGCAGATTGAGGTCTTGACCGCGGGTGATTACGTTCCTCCGCGTCAGGCCCGGCGTTTTCCCATGAAAGCCGAGTTCGTGACAGACTCGTTCAAAAACTTCGCTTGCGAAGAATGTAATCTGCCCTTTGTAGTCTTCCTTGTAATCAAAGAAGCGATCTCCGCGAACTCCACGGCCAGCCACGCATTCTATTACCGAGAGCTCTTCCAAAGGATTGACCCCGGCCGGCTGCTCATGATGGCCGAAAAAATTGTGGCCTGGCGATATATACAAGTGCTCAATTGAAATCGCGGTCATACTGTTCTCAATCACTTTGAAGATCGGATCTGCCGATCAAACCGGAAGACGTATCGCAACAAACCAGCATTGACGCAGAGAAGGACAGTTGAAGCGATAGCGGCTGGTAGGAGGGTTTTCATGGCGCCGCTCAACAACGATTCCATCGACACTGTTAGGAGCCAGAGCTGGATGACGACGGTGGTAGCAACCAGAAAAAGAATTCCTGTAAAGAGAACGGTGCCTTGCTGCCGTGTGCTCATTATGCCTCCCGTTCCGTTGCATAAATCCGACCGTTTGACTCTTCCAGCATGATTCGCGGCAGAGGTCGGGTTGGCGGCCCTGCAAT
>JBAWCO010000442.1:0-5863 GCA_049590315.1 Occallatibacter sp.
TTACTTGAGTAACTCTCCCGCTTAGGTAATAGGCCTATGATTACCGATTTACAGCCGCAAATTGTTACCTGCACGACACCCCTCTCGCGTGCTAAAATAACGTCAGGTAAAACTCGCGTAAAGCCCCCGTCTTTCAAGCGGTTAGTCCTCTATTTTCGACTCGGATTTGAGCATCCGGGGACCGCCCGTCTGGAGCTAAAAAGCGAAAGGAATACGAACAAACCCTATGGCGACTAAACCCATTGCAACCGAAGCACCTGTCGAATTGCCTCTGGCCGGCGACAAGAACGGCAGCTATACCGGAGAAAACATTACGGTATTGGAAGGGATGGAGCATGTCCGTCTGCGCCCGGCTATGTATATTGGCTCGACCGGGGAGATGGGATTGCACCATCTTGTCTACGAGGTCGTGGACAATTCCGTCGACGAGGCACTGGCTGGCTATGCCACGAAGATTGACGTCATTATTCATGTAGACAACTCGATCACAGTGATAGATGACGGACGCGGTATTCCTGTGGACATGAAGACGCTTGCGAACGGAGAGGTTATGCCCGCCGTGCAGGTGGTGCTGACCAAACTGAATGCCGGTGGGAAGTTTGACGCCTCCAACTACAAGGTCTCAGGCGGCCTGCATGGTGTGGGTGTGAGTTGCGTGAACGCACTCAGCCAGGAGCTGAATGTCGAAATCTGGCGCGACGGCCACACGTGGGAGATGGACTTCAGTTGCGGAGTTGCAACCAGCGAACTGCGCAAGGCGGGCACGAGCAAGAGGCTCGGAACCAAGGTGCATTTTCTGCCCGACAAAACGATCTTTACCGCCACCGAGTTCAACTTCGACACGTTGTCTCAACGGCTGCGCGAGCTGGCGTTCCTCAACAAAGGCCTTGAGATCACGCTGACGGACGAACGCACCGCTGACCCCAAGACTGGAGAAGCACGGCGCGCCGAGTTCAAATATGCGGGCGGCATTGCGGAGTTTGTGAAGCACCTGAACCGCGGCAAGCAGGTGTTGCATGAGAAGCCGATCGTGATGGAGGCTTCGCGTGACGGGGTCGAAATTGAGATTGCGCTACAGTACAACGACAATTACTCCGAGAGCGTGTTCAGCTTTGCCAACAACATCAACACGGTGGACGGCGGCACGCATCTTTCCGGCTTCCGTACCGCGCTCACCCGCACCATCAACGCCATCGGCCAACAACTCGGACTCTTCAAGGATATGAAGGAGAATCTGAGCGGCGACGATGTGCGCGAGGGGCTGGTGGCCGTGGTCAGCGTCAAGCTGCCGCAGCCGCAATTCGAAGGACAGACCAAGGGCAAGCTCAATTCCGATATAGCCGGCACGGTGCAGGCATTCGTGAACGACAGGCTTGGCGCCTTCCTGGAGCAGAACCAGCCGGTTGCCAAGAAGATCATCTTCAAGGCTATCGATGCCTTGCGAGCCCGTGAGGCAGCTCGCAAGGCACGCGATCTGACTCGGCGCAAGGGCGCACTCGATGGCGGCGGCTTGCCCGGCAAGCTGGCCGACTGTTCCGAGCGCAACCCCGACCGCTGCGAGCTCTACCTGGTGGAGGGCGAGAGCGCCGGCGGCACAGCCAAGCAGGGACGCGATCGGCGCTTCCAGGCCATCCTGCCGCTGAAGGGCAAGATATTGAACGTGGAGAAGGCGCGCTACGACAAGATGCTGGGTCACGAGGAAATTCGCGCCATGATTACGGCTCTGGGCTGCGGCATTGGCAAGGATGACTTTGACGCCACCAAGATTCGCTACGGCAAGATCATCCTGATGACTGACGCCGACGTCGACGGATCGCACATCCGCACGTTGCTGCTTACGTTCTTCTTCCGCCACATGACGGAACTGATCAAGCGCGACAACATCTACATTGCGCAGCCGCCGCTTTACAAGATCAAGAAGGGCCGCTCCGAGCAGTACATCAAGGACGACCGCGAACTGAAAAAGTTCGCGACCAACCGCGCCTCCGAAGGGATCATTGTCCGCCATGGCGAAGCGGCCAGCCGCATCGAAGGCTCAGTGCTCACCCGCTTCATGAGCACCCTTAGCGAGTACCTGGACTTCGTTGAAAAAGTGGACAAGCGTATTCGCAGCGAGAGGCTGACGGAGCTTCTCGCGCGCATTGAGTTCATGCATCGTGCCGACTTCACATCGAAGGACGAAAGCAACATCCCACCCAAGCTTGCTGCGCTTCATGAAGAACTGACCAAGCTGAAGGACGAGTTTGAGTTCAAATCCGTCAGTGATCCGGTCGAGGACGAGGAACACCACACCTGGTCCGTCTGCTTTACCGATTCCCAGGGTGCTCACCGCTGCGTCGACTGGGCACTCGCTTCCAGCCCCGAGTTCAAGGGGATGATGACGAAGTACCTGCTTATCAAGGAATTCCTCGAGCCGCCGTTCCTCATTGAGTTCGCAGCCAAGGGCTCCGGTGCCGAAACGGCCGCTGAGACGACCGCGGAAGATGGGGAAGCCGCGGAGAGTGCCGAGGCCAAGGCAGAGGCCACGCAGGCCCGCAGAACCGCCCGCCTGCTGCAAGAGCCAGTCGAGAAGCAAACCGCCCGCGAACTGTTCACCTACATTGTCGAACAGGGCAAGAAGGGCTACGATGTGCAGCGTTACAAGGGTCTGGGTGAGATGACCGCGACCCAGCTCTGGGAGACCACGATGGACCCCGAGCGGCGAACGCTACTGCGGGTCAGGCTCGAAGACATCGTCGAAACCAACGAAATCTTCACCACGCTGATGGGTGAAGACGTAGAAAAGCGGCGGAAGTTCATCGAAGACAATGCGCTGGATGTGAAGAACCTGGACATCTAGAACATATGATCCTGTAGGTTTGCGGAAAAACTGGTCACCCCAGAGACCAACGCAGGTCATAAGCCATTCAGAATGTGCAGATTGCTTTTTTGGAACGGTCCAATTGTAAAGTGTGGGAATATCACGATTTCTGCGACTCTTGCCACGACTAGTGATTTGCAGGCGGCACCACAGTCCTCGAATGTATAGCCTCATTATCGTATTCCCCTGAGTTCCCGCCCGCGATGGATGTCTGAGTCATTTGTCCGAGATGACAGTGACTCGCCCGGAACCCAGATTCTCCCGGACTTTCCCCGCTTGCGTCCAGGCACTTCCGACTCAGTTTGTGGTCTGGCTGTTTGCAACATTATCTAACTTGCAGGGTATAGAAAATGAAAACGTCGCCCCGGGGCCGTCGTTGGGTGTTGCCCACAAGCGGCCGCTATGACGCTCGATTATGGAGCGGCTGACGGATAAGCCCATCCCCATTCCGTCACCCTTGGTCGTGTAGAAAGCGTCAAAGAGCCTTTCCATGTCTTGTGGTGTGATACCGACGCCCGCGTCCTGGACAGTGAGCCGCACGCAATCTCCCTCTTCTTTTTCGGTTCTGATGACCAACTCCTTCGCACGATCTTTGACACCGTTCATTGCGTCAGAGGCGTTCCGGAGCAGATTGAGGATGACCTGCTGAAGCTGGACGCGATCGCCTGCGGTCAGAGGCAGGTCGCTAGCAAGCTCCTGCCGCACAATCACGCGATTTCTCTGAAGCTCATCCGCACAGAGTGCAAGGACCTCACGTGCGGCTTCATTCAGATCAATGGTTTCATTCTTGGCTTCCTTCTTGCTGAAAAGCAAGCGCAATCGCACGATCACTTCGGACGCGCGTTTGCCATCGCGAATCGTTCGCCGCGCGGTCTCCAACGCGCCATCCAAGTTGGGAGGATCGGCGTCTAGCATCCGCAAACAGGTGCTGGCGTTGGTTATGATACCGGAAAGCGGCTGGCTGACTTCGTGCGCAATGGATGCCGTCAAGGCTCCGAGACTCGTGACCCTTGCCATATGGGCGAGTTGCGATCGGAGCTCGCTGAGCGTTTCTTCCGCAATCCGCCGTTCTGTCACATCCCGAATCGCTCCGATGTACTCAAGGTGGCCATCCTCCCGTCTGGTCGCGTGTGAGCTGATGTGCACGTACTTGACGGCGCCGTTTCCCACGCGTAGGCGAATCTCGTAATCTTGGTTGTCCCCCGAAGTCCGTGCCTGGTTCATTTTTTCAGACAGCATGGGTATGTCATCCGAGTGAATTCGGCCGGCAATCCGCTCGAGCGTCACGGGCGCATTCAGCTCAAAATCGAAGATCCGATAGGCTTCTTCTGAAAACATGATTTCATCCGTGTCCAAACGCCAGGAGAAGGTGCCGGTTGAGCTGAGTTGTTGACCTTCTGCGAGAAAGGCCTCTTTGCGCTGGAGTTCGTCCTCGGCGCGCTTGCGGTCTTCGATATCTGTGATCAGGACATACCAGGCGGTGATTCTGCCGCCCTCGTCCCGCACGGGGCGGGCGCTTCTCTGGAACCATCGATAGACACCATCAGCCCGGCGGCAACGTTGTTCAAGTTCGTGGGGCGTTCCGGTTTTGATCGAGTTCTTATAGATCGCGACTGAGCGAGCGCGGTCATCTGGATGAATGGAATCGTTGGTTGTCCAACCTCCCTTCATCTCCTCGAACGTCTTGCCGAAATATTCCAAGAGTCGCCTGTTGAGAAATTCAACTTCCCCTTCGGGACTCAGGGCGCACACGAACCCGGGAATGCTATCGATAGTCTTGCGAAGTTCTTGAACAATGCGCGCCCGCTCGGCCAACCTCGCATTAAATTGGCGGGCAACCTGATTCGCGCGCAGGCGGTATAGGAAGAAGACGAGAGACAAAGCTGCTGCGGATGCCAGCAGCATGAACCACCAAGTTTGATAAGAGTACGGGAGTTGTTCGAGCATAAGCGTCGACGATTCCTGCCATTGTTCCTCGCCGACCCGGGCCGCAACCCGAAACTTGTAAGCGCCCGGTTTCAGATTGTCGTAAAACGCGAGCCGACGCGTATCTGCGTCAACCCAGTCCTTGTCCATTCCTTCCAACCGGTACCGGAATCGAACGGCTTCGGCATTGGAAAGTGTGAGCGCCGTGTAGCGGACTTCGATAGAGCGCGTGCCCGGTGGCATTCCTATCACCCCGTTTGCACTATGAAAGACGCTGTCGACGGTGACGTCTTCAACCAGCACGGGAAAATGGGAGGTGTGCGATGCAGCGGGGTCCAACGGCGTTACCTCGCACAATCCACCAATCCCTCCGAACCACAAGTTGCCGTCAGTGCTTCGGGCAGCGCTGGGGAAAAACTGGGCAGGGAATCCAGTCTCGACTCCCCGAGGAAAGGGATAGAGGACCGGTTCGAGTTTGTGAGCAACTCCGGAGGCCCATTCGGAGAGGCTCTTCTTATCGATGGCAGTTATACCTAATTGCCCGCTCAACCAAATGCGATTGAACGAATCGTCGAGAATTGCGAAAACCTGGTCGGCCGGCAGGCCCTGTTGCGAATTTACCGTGCGGATGACCCCATCTTGAAACCAGCTCAAGCCGTCAGCCGAGCCAATCCAAAGTTCACCCTGCTTATCGACGTAGACCGAATAGATAAGGGTAGATCGAAATCCTTCGTCTCGGCCGAAATGTTGCACCTTTCCGTCATGCAGGCGGTATAGACCGCCTCCGCTGATGCTGCCCGCCCACAAAGCTCCGGTGTGATCCTGGGCAAGGGTCATGATCCATTTGTCGGGCACGCCGGTCTCAGTCAAACCTCGCGATCCGGCAGACGGATTCCAGTGCAGAAGTCCCCGATTGGCGGTGCCGATCCAAATGCTTCCGTCACGATCCTGGAGCATGGAACGGATACTCAATTTCGATAATTCCGGCACGACCTGAATGTGCTGGCCGGTCCAAATCAAGGCCCCTTTATCGGTTCCGATCAAGAGGCCAGTATCAGGCCTGGACAAAACGGTGAA
>JBAWCO010000443.1:0-6461 GCA_049590315.1 Occallatibacter sp.
GTTCTTCGGAGACGCCAAGGCTTTTGAGCAAATCGACTCCGAGAGACTGATGTTGTTTTCCTGACCTGCTCAGCTCCTCCCGTACGGTAGTTTTGCCGAGGTCGTGCGTGGCCGCTCCAAAGAGAATCAAGTCACGATCCAATTGCAGATTGGGAAAGGCTTGCGCAATCTTCTCAACCAAAGTGGCCGCAGCGTCATGGACAAGGATCAGGTGCGCCAAAAGACGGGGTGGAGCTCCAGTTCTGTTGCATAGAGCAATTGCGTCTTGAGGGAGCGGTCTGTAGGGGTTCTGCGAAAGTGGGCTCGAGTTCGACGTTGCCAACTGATTTACCTTTTCCAGACATTTCAATATTAGCGGAGTGGAATTGAACTGGGCTGAAGTCTGTCGGTTATGCGATGGATCCGTCCGGGTCCGCGAAAACTGACGACTGACAACCGATCGCTGCCTGCTGTGATTTATTCTCGACTGGTGGACCATTTTCGCCGCATCGGTCAATTACGTCGCAGGTTAACGAAAGCCGGATTGCCCGGGCTCTTAGTCACACATCTCCCCGACCTTCGCTATCTCTCAGGCTTTACCGGCTCCAGCGCTGCACTTGCTGTTACCAAGCGAGCTGCGCGACTGTTTACCGATGGGCGTTATACATCTCAGGCTGCAAGTGAGGTTGAAGCCGCGCAGGTACAGATTGTGTCGGGGTCTCCGGCTGTGGCGGCCGTCGAGTGGCTTGCTGCGCAACCTGGAGTGGAATGCGCGGGAATCGACCCGGCATGGACCTCAGTGGCCGAATTGACGCGGTGGAAGAATGCGCTGCCGTCAAAGCTGCGGCGCATCTTTCTTGTCCCGCTGGCTGCACCGCTGGTGGAACCGCTACGGCGCGTCAAAGATGAGGATGAGCTGGCGTTGATGAGCAAGGCGGCACTGGCTGGCTGCAAGTTGTTCGAGCATATGCTGGGTTTTGTCCGGCCGGGACTGGCGGAATTCGAAGTGGCTGCTGAACTGGAATACCAGGCGAGGCTACTGGGAGCGGACGGCATGTCGTTTGAGACGATTGTGGCCTCAGGAGCGCGCTCAGCTCTGCCGCATGGACGGGCCACCTCTGCCCTGTTGCCGCGCAGAGGGTTCCTGGTGCTCGACTTCGGTATAATCCTCGGAGGCTATTGCTCAGATATGACGCGTACCGTGTACCTGGGCAAGCCGCGAGAAACAGAACGAAACGCATACCAGGCGGTGCTTGAAGCCCAGGAAGCGGGAGTTGCCGCGGTGGGGCCCGGCGCAAGCTGTGGGGATGTGGATGAAGCCGCTCGAGGGGTATTGCGCAAGGCTGGTTTGGCAGAGTCATTTTCGCACTCAACAGGCCATGGGGTTGGGCTGGAGATTCACGAGTCGCCACGGGTTGGAGCGGGGCAGACAACCAGGCTGTTGCCAGGCATGGTCATCACCATTGAGCCTGGGATTTACAAGGCGGGCCGGTTTGGGATTCGCATTGAGGATATGGTGGCGGTAACCCGGACCGGACGGCAGGTGCTTACACCTGCACCCAAAGCCCTGATTGAGCTGTAAACGATTAGAACGAGTACCTCTCGTGAGAGACCGGGAGAGCCAAGGAACGAATGAATCCATTGAATCCAGACGATATTGAAAATCTGAAACAACTGATCGATTTTCTCAAGGAGAATCAGGTTGGGGAATTTGAGCTGGACCGCGGCGACACGCACATCCGGCTGAAGTTTGTGCAATCTGAGGGGGGTGGGGCATCCGATCTGGCGCGGTTGTTGAGCGGTGCGCGGGAAGCATCCGCGCAGGTTGCGCGCCCGGCGCCTGCTGCTTCCAAGGCGGCTCCCGAGCCTGCGGCAGACCCGGACGCGGGCCTGCACTTGGTGAAGTCGCCGATCGTCGGCACATTTTATGGCTCACCTTCACCGGGCGCCTCGTCTTTTGTTTCAGTCGGCGATCACGTGGACAAGGGGCAGGTGATCTGCATTGTCGAAGCGATGAAGCTGATGAACGAAATCGAATCCGACGCTTCCGGCGAGATCGTCAAATGCCTGGTTTCCAACGGCCAGCCCATCGAGTTTGGGCAGCCCCTCTTTGCTATCCGTCTTGGTTAGGGTCCTGAATGTTTCGTAAGGTATTGATTGCCAATCGTGGCGAAATCGCGCTGCGGGTTATAAACGCCTGCCGGGAACTCGGCATTCGCACAGTCGCCGTTTACAGCGAAGCGGACCGCAATTCACTTCACGTTCGGTTTGCCGATGAGGCCATCTGCATTGGGCCACCGCGACTGGCGGACAGCTATCTTAATGTGCCGGCCGTAATCTCCGCTGCCGAAATCGCGGATGTGGAAGCGATCCATCCCGGCTACGGATTGCTGAGCGAGAACGCCAACTTTGCCGAGGTCTGCCGCGCATCGAATATCAAATTCATTGGGCCTCCGCCCGAGGTGACTCGCCTGATGGGCGAGAAGGAAAAGGCGCGCCAGGCGATGAAGAAGGCCAAGGTGCCGATTCTGCCGGGATCGGATGGGGTGATTGCGACAGCCGTGGAGGCGCAGGCGTGGGCCGAGAAGGTGGGCTATCCGGTGATCCTCAAGGCCAAGGCGGGCGGCGGCGGGCGCGGCATGCGGATTGTGCGCAATGCGGAGGAACTACCGAATCTTTTTCATGCGGCGAATGCCGAGGCGGCCAATGCCTTCGGCAACGGCGAACTGTACATGGAGAAGTTCATTGAGCAGCCTCGCCATATCGAGTTCCAGGTGCTGGCCGATGAGCACGGGAGTGTGGTTTCGCTTTTTGAACGCGAGTGTTCAATACAGCGCAGGCATCAGAAGTTGATTGAAGAGGCGCCGAGTCTCCAGGTAACGCCGGAGATGCGCGAGGAGATCGGCAAAACGCTTTGCCGGTGCCTGGCGGAGATCGGCTATCAGAACGCGGGGACGGTTGAGTTTCTGATGGACGAAGACCGGGAACTGCACTTCATCGAAATGAATACGCGCATCCAGGTGGAGCATCCAGTGACGGAAGCGATCACGGGTGTGGATATGGTGAAGGCGCAGTTGCGCATTGCTGCAGGGGAACGGCTGGAGTCGATTCTGCCGGCGAAGCTTGAGATACGCGGACACGCGATTGAGTGCCGTATCAATGCCGAGCATCCACAGAAGTTCACTCCGTCAGCGGGGCAGATTACAGCTTTCAATGTGCCCGGCGGCAATGGGGTGCGCGTGGATACGGCTCAGTATGCGGAGGGCGTTGTGCCGCCGTATTACGACTCATTGATTGCCAAGCTGATTGTGCATGGAGTGGACCGCGCGGAAGCTATTGCGAAGATGGAACGCGCTCTGAGCCAGTTTATTGTGCAGGGAATCGATACTTCCGTCACGCTGCATCAGGCGATCTTTGCGGATGCAGGATTTCGCGCAGGGGAGTTCGATACCAAGTTCATGGAGCGGTTCCTGGCGAAGAGAGCCCAGTGATCCCTTGGCGGATTCAGTACACATATGTCGTAACGGAGGAGCTGATTTTGCAGTCCGGCGCCAGATCGACACCCTCCGTGGTGACCGCGCAGGGATACGTGGCTGTTAGCTTTACCGGTCGTTGAAATTTCAGATCGGCCATCGCGTCAGGGCAGCTGCTCCCGGTGAAGGTTTTGCTCTCCAAGGTAATCGTGAACTTCAATTGAGTGGAATCGAGGTTCGGAGCTGCATAGATTGCTGCTTCGGACGCGGTTTTGCACGGATCAGCCGTCTGCCCTCTGCTCGCTGCCAGGCGCATGACACTCGAAACCACGGCCTGCGACAGCTTTTCGTTCATGAGAATTACGTAATTCTGAGCGGCAGTACGATTGACTTTCAGAATATTTGCCACCTGCTGCGCATCCGGACCCTCCAATCCCAATTGTGAAGCGATGCCAGAGTGATTGGTGCGGAGAGACTGTATCTGCTTCCATTGCTCTGGCGAAAACTTGCCGCGAACATCGAGCAGAAACTGCTTGTTGGCATCGTTCACCAGATTGTTCAACTCCGCCTGCTGCTGAGGGGTAAGCTTCAAGGTCTTCGCCGTCTGAGGGTTATTCCAGAAGCTCTGACTTCCTCCAAAAGGAGCAGGGACCTGTGAGGCAACCGTAGTTGCCATCATCATCAACATCGCAAACAGTAAGCTCAACCGAATTGGCATCCAGTTCTTCATGCCGCGTACCTCCGAAGGATATGAAAGTGGACCAAAGCATATCAGCATTCGGAAAGATGTGACTGTTACAGTCGGACCTGCAGCTTTTCCGTGACCGCGTCGACGTGTAACAATCGCTTCGTTCGGCAAGAAAAATGGACCAGGGGAAGCGGCAATGAGACCGATAGACCGCAGGAGATTTCTGCACAATGGCGCGCTGGCGCTCGGAGGCGGACTGGCCGAAGCCGCTCTCGGCACACGCGTGCTGCATGCTGCCGGGTTTGCGGTGCCGGCCGCGTCCAAGCCCGATTACACACTCAAGATTCAGCCTTGCAGCGTTGAAATTGCTCCGGGAGTGGTGATCAAGACCACGGCTTACAACGGGCAGGTTCCGGGGCCGATGCTGCGAGTGCGCGAGGGCGCGCCGGTGACGATCGACGTAACGAACGCGAGCGCGAATCCGGATATTGTTCACTGGCACGGGCTGGCGATTGACTCGCTGAATGACGGCGCGATGGAAGAGGGTTCGCCGATGATTGCGCCGGGCGGACAACTGCGCTACACCTTCACGCCTCGGCCCGCGGGGACGCGCTGGTACCACACGCATGCGGGCGCTGGCGGCGATTTGTCGCTGGGCACCTACAGCGGGCAGTTTGGATTTTTGCTGGTGGAGGGGAAGGCGGGCGGGGGCCACTACGACCAGGAGATTTTTCTGGCGATTCATCATTGGGGGCCGTCGTTTGTGCCCATGGTGGAGACGATGCGGATGGCGTCGGCGAATCAGCCGCTGACAACGGGATCGGATGTGGGCTATCAATATGCCACCGTAAATCAGCACATGCTGGGCGCGGGAGAGCCGATTCGGGTGAAGCAGGGGCAGCGAGTGTTGATGCGGCTGCTGAACGCGAGCGCGACGGAAAACGTGGTGCTGGCACTGCCGGGACACACCTTCAAAGTGATCGCGATGGATGGGAACCCGGTGCCGAATCCGGTTGCGGTGGAAGTGCTTTCGCTGGCGGTGGCGGAGCGCGTGGATGCAGTGGTGGAGATGAATGCGCCGAGCGTGTGGGTGCTGGGATCGACCTTGGAGAAGGCGCGCAAGATGGGGCTGGGTGTGGTTGTGGAGTACGCGGGGAAGACCGGAGCGCCAGTGTGGACTGACCCTGCTGCGGCGAAGTGGGATTACACGCAATTCGCAACGAGCACGGCGGCGAGCGCGCCGGAGGAGACAATTTCGCTGACCTTTCGCGATATCGGGGCGCAAAAGGGATCGAAGTTTGACACGTGGACCATTAACAACAAGTCGTGGCCGGACGTGGATCCGATCAAAGTGACGCGGGGGAAGAGGTATCGGCTGGTGCTGCGCAACGGAAGCGGCGATCAGCATCCGATTCATTTGCACAGGCACACGTTTGAAGTGGCAAAGATTGGGTCGAAGGATCTGAGCGGGCTGCGCAAAGATGTGATCAACGTGATGCCGCTGCAGACGGTCGCGGTAGATTTTACGGCTGATAATCCTGGCGATACGCTGCTGCATTGCCATCAACAACTGCATATGGATTACGGATTCATGACGATCATCAAGTACACCGCATAGCAAGCGAACCGCCAGACAATAAAAGGGGATCTCATGAAGAGAATGGACCGGCAGATTGCCTTTGGTGCACTCATTTCATCGTTACTATACGGAGTTTGCGCGGCGCAGAGCACAACTGGATGGCCGGTTTATAACGGAGGGCTGGAGGGCGACCACTACTCGCAGCTCAAGCAGATTAATCGTGCCAATGTGAAGCAACTTAAGATGGCGTGGACATTCGACACGGGCGAGAAGGGCGGCATCCAGGACAATCCGCTGGTGATTGGGCGGGTGCTCTACGCGTATACACCGACGCAGAAGGTGGTGGCGCTGGATGCGGCGACGGGCGCGCTGAAGTGGAAGTTCGACTCGGGTGTCGCGGGCGGTCAGCCTGCGCGCGGCGTGGCCTACTGGACTGATGGCAAGGAGGGACGGCTCTTTGCGGGAGTGATGAATTTCCTTTACTGCCTGGATCCGGAGACGGGCAATCCGATTGCGAGTTTTGGTGAGGCGGGACGGATCGATCTGCGCAAGGGGCTGGACCGAGGCTTGGGCGCGGAGTTCGAGAAGCAGTCGATTGCGCTGACCACGCCGGGGATCATCTACAAGGATTTGATTGTTGTGGGCGGGCGCAATCCGGAGACTCATCCTGCGCCGCCGGGAGATGTGCGCGCGTTCGATGTGCATACGGGCGCGCTGCGCTGGAGCTTTCACACCATTCCAC
>JBAWCO010000444.1:0-8506 GCA_049590315.1 Occallatibacter sp.
CAAGAAGCTTGGTCGATAGCCTCACCTACGAACCTGGGCAGCAGCGCATCACGGCACACAACAAACTGAATCTCTGGAATGACTCGGGCATTGAGCCGCGCGAAGGCGACACCGCTCCGTTCGATGAGCTTATCGCTCACCTGATGCCCAACGACACAGAGCGCAGGTGGTTCGTACAGTGGGCGGCGTATCCGCTTCAACATCCTGGGGCACGAAACAACACCGCCGTGCTGCTTTGGTCGTACACGCAGGGCACAGGAAAGTCGCTACTAGGCGAAACCATCGGGCTTCTGCATGGGCGTGAAAATTACATCGAAATAGGGCAGCCGCAGTTGGAGAGCGAGTTTAACGATTGGCAGGCACGGCGCACTTTCATCATGGGGAGTGAGCTTTGCGGCACTTCGCTGCGCGATGTGCGCGCCTTCGCTGACAAGCTAAAATCGCTGGTTACCGCAAACGATACCAACGTCAACAAGAAGTATGAGCCCGAATACAGCGTCCCAAACAAGGCTAACTATTTCCTGACAAGCAACCGCCCCACTGCGCTACACCTTGACGAGCATGCCCGCCGATTCTTCGTGGTTCACGCCACAGAGCACAAACTTCCGCAGGAGTTTTACACGCCGCGTTTTCTCAGGTGGCGTGACAACGGCGGGCTTGGCGCCCTGCTTCACAAAATGCTGCACGTCGATCTTTCCGGCTTTCAACCCGGAGCCGACGCCCCTAAAACTCAGCACATGCATGAAATGGTCGCGGACGGCCGCAGCGAATTGCAGGAGTGGTGCGTCGATCTTCGTCAGGATGCTGAAGCTACTCTCTTGAGTTCCACCGCGCCACCCATCCTGGCCACGGCGCGCTTTGCTACGGCGCAGCAATTGCTGAATGCTTTTCAGGTGCGCGTGCCGGAGTCGCGCGTCAATCAGAAGCAGATGGCTTTGGAGCTTGCATCTGCGGGACTGGTGCGGGCTAACCGAGGGGTGCAGGTTCGCATTCCCAAAACTCGCACGCGCGAGCGGTTGTGGATTCTTCGCGACGATGCGCGGGCCGCGAAGATGTCACCGGACGAGATCGGCCAGGAGTGGGGCAAATTATTCGGCAATCTTCGGAGCCGGATGGGGGGTGGGCGATGAATTCGGCTTGTCTCATGTCTCATGTCTCAACCCCTTTTCACCTTTCTCCCTATATATGCAATGTTCTTTTCTTCTCTTCTACTTTATTTGATTTATCTGAGACATTGAGACAAAGAAGTAGAAAGCACCAGTATTCATGCGGGTTCTTGGTTTGTCTCAAGGGTGTGTCTCAATGCCTGTCTCGCGTGTTTTGCCCGTTTTCCGGTGAGACAGGCTTGCCGGAATTTTTTTTTCACAGATTCGGAGTGTTCCCTCGCAGGCGCTCCGAGTGCGCCGGGGTCTCCCTGCGGCGCGGCATGGGCCAGAGGAGTTGTGCCCTTTGGCCCATGCTATTTTTCAACGCGTCAGCGGCCCATTCACCAAAGAAAGGAGCACAACGTGAGCAAGCTCAAAGATCAAATCATAACTTTGCGTGAGACTGTCGCAGTGCTGTACGGGTTGTATTCGGAGCTTTCCGATAATCCGGACTTGGTTGAGAGCGTTTCCGTGATCGGCGCAGACGACGCGAAGATCAACATCGCTGCAATGCATCTGCGCGCCGGTATTCGGAAACTGGAGGTTGCACGGGCTTGTTTAACACGCGCGCTTCCGCCTGTAGCGCCCATCGCTGGGCCTGTGGAGTTTAGTTGTGATCTCTACGGGCGTCCACACACCACACAACCAAATGATGAAAGGGAAGACAATGACAAATTCAGACGCAGTTAATGAGGTACAGGCCGCTGAAGCCGCGCTGGTGCAAGCCGAGATCGTGCTGCTGGAGGCTCGCCTTCGAGAAGCCGGGCGCTCATTGGAGCAGGCCAAGACCGCGCACGCTCAGACTACGCAACTCGCTGTCCTCGATGCGGAAGCCACAATCGCGGCGGCAAAAGCTGAGCAGGTTAAAACGCGTCGCGGTGAGCTGGTCGCACAATTGCGTGAAGTACGCGCAGAGTTGCGTGTGCTACTTCCAGAACTCGCCCAGATGAAACGAGACATCCTCGATGGGCAGTCGATTCGCGACAACATGCTTCGTGCGCTCAGCAACCGGCAGGACCGCGTGAACGATTTGTACGCTGAGAAGCCCGCCACAGCCGACTACCTGCCGGATGACCCTGACGTTATTCGGTGGCGCGCGGCGCTCAAGAAGGCGGAGGAGGCTGTAGTCACACTGCGCGGCCAGATTCGCGCGCAGCCAGATATTGAGAGGCTGCGAATTCAGGGAGTCGAGTTACAGCAGAGAGTTCAGGCGTTTCGGTATCGGGAGGCCAACACCTTATCTGCTCTCGACGCACTGAAAGGTCACAGAAACGCATCGTGGGGCGGGAAGCAGATTCCGATGGCCGGTGGCACGCTATCCGGCACGCATTGAGCTTGGCTCACGCGAGTTGAGGCGCATGAGCCAACACCGAAGCGGTCGCTCCCCGTTTCGGTCATGGAGAGCGAGCCTGTTTCGTCATAGGCCGGCTCGTTCCAGCCTCTTGAAGTTTGGAGTGCCGCACCTCCTTTGGCGGCGCTCTAAACGGCACAACTATCCTTCTGTGCCGTTCGTCTGCGCGACTGCGGTGGTCCTTCCGTCAGTTGCGCCGCGCACAGGGCACTCTTCTTAGCCGGAATGCCCTGTGCGTGCCTTTTTCAACTTCTTGAGATTGGAGGTTTTACGATGATGAACGAATTCGAGGCTGGCGAACAAGCAGCTGCACTCAAAAAGTTTCAAGATTCAATCGGACGGCCACTCTTTAAGTGGCCCTATCGCAAAGCACGTGAGCCGCTCGCGCACAAGCGCTGGAGGCGTATGAGATCCATTGTTCATCGATTTCGCCTCTACGCAAACGCCAGCCTTCCGATACTTGCAGGTATGACACCGACATTCTTTAACGTGGAGGCCGCAGAGCGCGCTGCCTACAAAAACTGGCTCGCGTACAAGCACCGCCGTGAAATGCGCTACTTAACAGGAAAGGCCAAGACGCCGCCGCCCTGGGGTTGTTGAGCCCGCTCAGCGTCAGCGTGATTCGATAAAGGAGGCAAACATGCCGACAGCGCGCGCGAAGAAGAACACGAGGCAAACAAGGCCGAAGAAAATCGCAGGAGTGAGCGTTGCACCTACGAAGCCTCGAAGTAATTCAAGCTCAACGAAGTTTTCGAAAGGCAATGAGCATCGTTTCGAACCCGGCGTGAGCGGCAATCCGGGAGGTAAACCAAAAAGCTCTGAGGCGCGCCTGCTCTCCAAAGCGATGAGAGTGCAGCTCAGTTGGCGCGCACCGAATGAAGTGGCTACCCAGCTCGGACTTGAGCCAGGTGCCAGTTGGGCACAATGTATTTCGATGCGGCTTATTCGTCTCGCGATCCGTGAAGGCGATGTGAGCGCAATGCGTGAGCTGCGGGAGGCAACCGAAGGAACCCGTTCTCATGCGAGCATGGCATTCACTGATGAAGACGGGAACCCACAGGACACACCACCGCTCATCGAGTTGGTGTTTGTTCAAAGTGATGGAAATGGTTACCCAGTTCCCGGCTACAGCATCGACGGAAAGCCTGCGATGCCTTCTGCACTGCCCGCTGCCACCAGGGATTGAGCACAGGGCGAATTCAAGTGCGTTAAAATTGGTAGGCTCGCGCGACTAAGATATAGGAGAAACGCATGGACGAATTTGACCACGAACGCAACGTACTCCAGCGGTTCGTAGAAAGCATCGAGAAGGAGTTAATCCCGCCTGATGCTAACGAAACACCTGCTCACAAACATTGGAGATTGCTCTACACAACTCTGGCGCGCTTCGACCTTTATCGTGATGCTGGTTTGGTCACACCCGAAGAGGAGCCGCACCTAAACGCCGTCTTCGAGAGTGTGCGCCAGCGTGAGCGAGAAGCACACGCCACAATGCTTGCGGAGCAACGCCAAGGCAGATAGTGACAACTCACAGGCCAATTCTGCTTGCCAGAGCCTCACAGGCAGGCTCACAGAGCCTCTGAGATGGCTTTCTAGCCACTGTGAGGCCACTGTGAGGCCTTCTGGCAGGCCTAGAGGCTCTCTGGCAGGCTCTTGAGCCTCTGAGATGGCTCACAGGCTGCTAGGCTCAAAAATCAGCTTGAATGTTGACACAGTGTTGACACAGGTATTTTCAAGAGAGAGCGAAGGCTCAAAAAGTGCAGCAAACATTGAGCTTTATTGTGTTTTTGTAAATATTGAATCACTGATACACAATCAGTTGACCTAGTTTAGAAGCCTTTCAAATATCGAACTGCGAGCCAGAAGATGTGTAGAGTTTCGATGACAGCGCCGAAAGCAGAAATGATAGCGCCGACGCCAGCGGCGATGATCCATCCTTTGAGCTTTGAGTCGTCAGCCCACGCCCTAAATATCTCACTCATTTTCTGGAAATCATCCAAGCCGAGGCCGGGCGATGGACCAGTCGCGTTGGCCTTTGGTTTGCTGTTTGCAGGCTTCTCACTACTCGACATTTTGAACCACTCGCACAACAATCCGCCCGTCATCTTGTTCTTCTTTGTAGATGTCGTAGCTCTTCACATGCCCGCCCGTCATGTACTTGAGGCGGTTTTGAAAGGTGGCGATGTAAGTATTAACCTCGTCGGGAAAGAAGCGCGTAGCAAAATTCAGCTCGGGCAGGAGAGTCAGCACCTCATTGGTGAGTCCGTGCTGATTCCCTCCTACGAAGATCTGCGGAAGAACCACAAAAAATAGCTCATTTTGAATTTTGTTCGCCATGCCAAACAGCGTAGCATTTCATGCGGTGAGCTTGAAGCGAAATTGTTGCTACTTCTCTTCGCGCGTCCACGCCACGCCGAACGCCAGCGAGCTTCTGTAGACCTCTTCGGCGCGATTCAGCGTTTTGGTTGCGCCGCGCCTCAAGCTGTCGCTTGCCAGGGCCTTCTCCCACGTGTGCACAGCCTTGCCCGTCTTGCCGTGCTTTTGGTTCCACGTTGCAAGCTCGCGCCTGTAGCTAGGCTCCAGATTGCTGAGCAGCTTCAAACCCTCCGCATCCAGCTTCCGCGCAATGCGCTCATATTCCCCGACTGCTAGCCTGAGCCCATCGCGTGTGGCCCCAGCCATCAGCGCGCCAGCTTCCACCTGAAAGGGAGATAGTAGCTTCGCAGCCTTGGCCGCGCTTTTCGCAGAGCTGATGGATTCCATGCGCAGCGACACGCGAGCGCCATCGTTCTTGTAGGTCGGCACAAGTCCGAGCTGTTCGCCGATCAACTCCAGTTGAACCGATGCCTGCCCGGAACACACGCCACGCTCTGCGGCCACGGCGTCTTTCAGCCATGCGGGAACGTAATCAACAGTGCACCAGCCCTCTGCGATTCTGTGCACCAGATCCCAATAACTCGTAGATCGCTCGATGTCGAATTGCACGTACCAGTGAAGGCCCGCTGTTTTGCTGCTCGCCATGTTAGGCCTCCTTCTTTACTGTGGTCTTCTTTGCTGCGGCCTTTGTGAAGATCGTACCGAACTTATTCGTCGCGGATCGCAGCGCCTCATCCTGTAGGTGGGCGTATCGCATCGTTGTACTCGCCTGAGTGTGCCCTAGCAGCTTGCCGACGATCTGCAAGGAGACGCCATTGCTCGCTAGATGGCTGGCAAAATTATGCCTCAGGTCGTGAATCCTCACTGTCGGGCGGTAGCGTACGAGAGGTCCGCGTTTGCCTTGGAAAGGAATCTCCTCGGCCAGACCCGCCGCTTTGCACGCCTGAATCCAAGGCCTGCGCAGCGACACGCGAGCGCCGCCGTTCTTGTCGGCTCTTCTTCCGGGAAACAGTGGGCCGGTCGCATCCTCCGGCACAATCGCCTCAAGCAACTTCAGCGCGGGACCGCTCAGCGGGATGTGTTCGACCTTCTTCTGCTTTGTGTTGTGGCTCGGTTTCGTCCACACGCCGCGAGCCAGGTCGAATTGCTCCCACTCGGCCTTCAAAACCTCCCCTTCGCGTGAGCCGGTAAGCATCAGCAGCCGCAGAGCGTTCGCTGCTTTCTGGTCTTTGTAACGGTCAAGACCCTCTTTGAATTTCTGCAACTCCTCCACGGTCAGCCACCGCTCGCGTTTGGATTCGGCGAACTTGTCGATCCCGCGCGCCGGATTCAAGGTGGTCCACTTCTTCTTTATTCCGAAGTTGAAAATTGACGAGAGCAGCGCCAGAACTCGGTTGGCCCGGTAGGGAGTCTCTTTCAGCGACGCGTGCAGCGTAGCAATGTCGCGCTCGGTTACTGCCTGGAGGCGAAGCCTGCCAAGCTTCGGGCTAATGATCTTGTCGATCATGCTCTTGTCGTTTCGCAGGCTCGTTGCCCGCTTTCGGTTCTGAGCGTCCTCTTTGTACTCGGTCATCAAGTCAGAGAGCAGAGGCTCTCCTCTGTTCTGGTTGCGCTCCTCCATCGGGTCGTGCCCATCCCGAATCCTTTTCCGAAGGTCCTCGGCCTCAGCTCGCGCTGCAACCACAGAGAATTCCGGGTGCTGGCCAATCGTGTACCGTCTCTGCCGCCCCTTGAATCTGTAGTCGAGAATGAAGCTCTTGACACTGCCAGCCGTTGTCCGCACGCCGAAGCCTCGCAGTTTCGAGTCCCAAACGATGCGGTTTCCTGTTTCTGGTGTCAACAGTTGCTTAACAGAGATCTCTGTAATGTTCATTTTCAGCACCTTTCTTCGCTAGATCGAGTCAACATAGTGTCAACATTTTGCTTGACATCAATGACTCTCTGTGTCTTTTATTGTCAGCGAATCGGTAGCTTATGTCAACAAAATAAAAGACTTAGTATATATCTGCTTTGTTTTGTGTCAACAAGAAATAGTAGGTATGCTGATTCGTAATCAGCAGGTCGTCGGTTCGACTCCGATCTTCGGCTCCATTCCCATCCAATAATTTACCTAGTTTGTGTTTATCACGGTATGCCGCTAGATGGCGCTGTGCCTCAAAACGTGCCGTGCGTTGATCGCATCGCGTACAGCTTCGAGTTCATAGTGCTGATATACCATTGCGCTTTTAACGTCGATACGGCCCCCATGGCCGACTTCAGGTTGCAGTCGTCACGCACTCAGTCTAGCTCGATGAGTGGACCGAACAGTCGTCAGTTGAGCTTCAGCTCTGTGGTTTTTCCCGGTAATCGACGACACTAGCCACTAGGCGCAACGATTCTTGCGAAGCAGAATCTCCCGCACGTACTTTAGATTGCATTTTCTATGTATCGACATTTGCAAGAAAAGAACAACAGTGTGCTGAACAAAATGCAGTCGCGAATGCCGCCTCATTCGGGCAATAGACCTTGTGGAGCATGGCATAGTCGCAATCGCTGCCAAACGCTTCTTCTACGGTCTTCAGATCGGGCTACCGGGTCCTGATTCGCGGTCTACGTGTGGTTGGAGTCCGCGTCTTCCTAAGTCTCGGACCCCGAGACCTGGGGTACCCAGTAGAACTGGCAAATCAACCCTCGGATGAAAGCGCTCAGCGATCACGGTATAATCCATGGGCGGATTTCCCCTCATTCACCACCCCCCACCTACTCTGGAGTCGTTTCTTGAATACCAGTGGTACCGATCCGCTTAAACGAGGCATGCGTCTCAAAAAATCCCCAGGAGGAGAGAGCAAAATGTACTTCAAATTTGAATTCATCTACACTTGCCAGAATTGCGCCGCGACCTTGCAGAGGTTCGGAAGCGGCGAAAAGGGAGACAACCCTCCGATCCTTAAGTGCGGGCCCAGGACACTGCATTGTGAGTGCGATAAGGATGACGCGTGGATTTCCCCCAACCCGAACAACCCGAGCCTCACCATCAGGGGTTACAACAAGGGTTGCTACGGCATAATGAGGTACACCCGAACGCAGATACTTCTGGTGCGAGAGTCGGAGCTGCTCAACAAGGCCGCCAACCAATGCCTGCTGAGTAAGGTCGGCGATAGCAAGACGGAGATCCAGGGGGTCATCGACAAATTCTCGAAGGACCTGAAGAGCAAAGGACAGCTTGAGGAGAGCATGCAACTCCCGGACGATTTCTGGAAGAGTGTCCAGCTTGCCTATAAAGGACGTAAAGAACAGCTGACTGCGCAAACACCCAAGACAGCGTGGGATGCCGTACTACTGGCAATCCAGAGCAAGGCGTACGTCGAAGATCGAACCCTGTGCGTCGCGTTCAACAAGAGTAATAAGAAATTCAAAACCGGAAATAGCGGGGGAAAGCACACGAAGATTTGGAAGCGGATCGACGGCCAAGTTGAGTGCACGAACCCGGACGTACGTCTCAAACCTCTCGCTGATAAATTGAGCGGCATCGAGAAGAAACTTGAGCGTGAAGTCTGGGTCTGTGCTGAGACCGAAGCCACCGTAAAGGCGCTGCTCGAGGGCTGGAAGCTTGAAGATCTCTCGTGGGCGGCGATGGAATTGCAAAAGGGAAAGT
>JBAWCO010000445.1:0-11163 GCA_049590315.1 Occallatibacter sp.
GTACCGGAACGTTGAACGTTATTGACTGCTCCGCAGTGGGGGCAGTTCCTTGTCTGTTCCGGATCGTCGTTGACCTCGGCATAGACGATGCGCGTTTGTGACGCTTCATCGATTTTGTGGTGGATGGCGGTCAGTCCAGCAATTTCTAGAATGTCCATTTGCTACTAACAATCGGCTCGATTTTGTGAATAGTTTAGTATTCAAAAACAATGAAGCACCGGGCCTCTAGCCTCCATCAGGCGCCGGGGCCCGGAGCCGGGCCGTGCTGGCTTCCCTGATTCTCGCCCCGTTTCTTACGCTCAACCTTTGAGCCGGGGCGTCGATAAGTTGATCATGAACGCTATCGAACATGCAGAAGAATTGAGGCAGCAAGCAATACAACTGCTTCTAGCGGAACAGGAGCTTGTAGGAGAAAGACTACTTCAACTGGGCTACGACCAAGAGAATTCCCCGGCCGGCAAGCGACGGGGAAGACGCCCAAAACTTGCAACCGAACCGGACGCGCTAATGAATGACACTCCCCCTCGTGAAAGAGTGGATGAGGTGAGCGGGGCTTCCGGATCACCTCAGCAGACAGTCCAGAATAGTGGGCAATAGAATCGAGTCATTGTTCCAGGGACAGCTTGGCAGGCCTCGGGCGCGACACGTGTCGATAGACATGTAATACTTCGTATTTGGTATTCGAATAGACGCCTGACACGTCATCGCGCTTCTGGTGGACGGCAATGCGAGCCTGAAATTCGTCCCCAGGTGCAATCGTAAAGTTGTGCCGAGCGAAGTCATCGTAGAAATTAGGGTCTTTGATGGGTGCGGAGATGTTTATCCCATGCCATTTGAATTCCCACTTGCGAGCATTTCGCTCCATAATTGCTTTCACAATGTAGAGGTCGGCATCTTCTTCGATCACGCGAGTTCTTGGTTCTTCTTTGGAAGGATCCCTTACATCTAAGAGTTCGCGTTCGAGAATGATCGCTGGCGGAGGACTATCGAGCGAAGGAGCGAGCCCGAATCCCGTAACTCGATCATCAAGAATAGTGCTGCTAAGCATACGATCCATTGAGCGAGCAAACGCCGGCTCCTTTTCCACGAGTTGCTTCGCTTCATAAACGTTCCGTGGGACGATGATCCTGTCTTCACCCTTGACGACAATGACCTCGTCCGTCTGCACTATTACTTCCACTGGCTCTTTCTTTGCGAGGGTGTGGTCGTAGATGTACGTCGCAAGAACTCCGATGACGACACCTGTCGCAACCTGGTTTTTAACGAACAGCCCTGCCTCGCGGGCAATCGCAGTTATTCTTGCTCGGAAGCTGCCAGCGCCGAGCGCTTCTACGACAATCTCAATTTCGACTCCGCTATTTAGAGCTCGAGCTGCGGCCTTTGCGCTATCTGCAAGCGCGACGAGCGTCGAGGCTAGCGCATATGCGTTGACCCTCGGTTCCGGCGTTTGGAAGTAGAGTACGAAAGTGTTCTCAAAATCGGCGATTCGCAAATCGGCCATATCTTCCCTCACTCTGGCGATGCTTAGGCTCTGAATCTGATATTTCGAGATATTGTATCCGAGCGGCGTCCGGCCGCCTGCGCAGGATGGGAGCTGCGATTCAGTCTGATGCGTCAAAACATTTCTTTCACGTGTCCTCTGGGTTGACGTTCACCACCCAAATCGCTCATCGAGAGGTTCCGCTGGCTTGTCAGTTGGCGCGGTCACGCTATTTGAATGGCTCAGAGCTGATTCGAAACACCATCCAACTTCAGCCGAGCTCCGGTCTCGCAATCTCCCCATCGATAGCCAGGAACTCGAGTTCCACCCTTCGTCACGTCATCCCGTCTCTTAGGGCCTAGCTCTCCAAGAACTCGGCCACTTGACCGATCTAGGGTCAACGGCTACCGCTGCCTTCGCCGCAATACTGCGGGATGCAGCCTTCAATCTCTATCGGGCGGTTCGCGCGATGGCAGCGAATGTTGTCTCATTCGACTGACCTAATCTGAACTGCAAACTTCAACTCTCAACCTAACCTGCGGCCCGTCGCACGTTGCTGAAATGCATCGATGCGGCGGGCCGTTTTGTTTTCTGGAGGAATGAATGAAAACTCTGGAGGAGTTTTTCTCTGAACACAACAGAGGTATCTCACCTTTTCCGCGTTTTGGTTTCCCGCAAAGGAGCCTCTTCTCGGTTCTGAGTCAGGAAGTGCACGACACCGCGAACCGTGGTTTTGCAATTTTCCCCGTTCCTGAACTTGCCAAGCTGACGGCGCAGCGCGATCTGCTGATCGGTGAGGCGACCAGTGACTTGTCGCGCCTTGAAGAATTGGCGGCCATGTATCCACCGAGCACGTGGCGCGCGGCCGTTGGCTCGTCAGGGTACTGCGTTGTGCGGATGAATGCACAGGAAGGTCGTGCCTGGTTCTCAGCTAAGTGCCGAGAACAAGGAGTAGACTGTCTCACCCTCACAGCCGTGAGTGGAGACATGGCGTGGGCAATCTTCCGCTGGCCCAAGAACCTAGTCCTGCAAGCGTCAGCAGAGGGCTTGCCCTCCGGAGTCAGTGTTCTTGACGATGGCGACAGTTTTCCAGTTCCCCCGTCGAGAGGCTGCAAGTGGGCTAATGCCTGCGCAGAGATTGAAGCCGTTCCCTATTGGTTGAGGGAACTAGCCTTTGAATCTCCGGATAACCCGCCGGGAAAGATCGTGCCTGTACCGAGTCCTTTTCCCCATCCGGCAGCCTGTGGTTCTACCGCGCGCTTTGACAAGCCTCACCGCGGCACGAAGAAGGGATTTCCGACCTGCGACCAGGCAGGCTGGCGCGCGGGATTTCGGATTTCACGTCGGCGGTAAATCTCTTTCGGAACAATCGCACCGTGACCTCGGGGCGCCAGTTGGCATCGCGCCTTGGCGCTCCATTTCAACTGTAGCAACTTCACGAAAGGAATTGTTATGAACGAAAGCCAGTATAGGTTCTGCCTGAATCGCACCCTTGTATATGCTCGCTCACTCTCTAATGAGCCTTACGCCGCAGCACGCAAGATGCGCGCCGGCAAGATCTGTCGCTCGTGCAAGTTGGGGCTACCGTTGCCGCACGCAGAGGGCGCAAAGTTGTGTGATTTCTGTGCTGAGAGGCACCTGGTCTACCTCTACTTCCGTGAACGCCACGGCTGGCATTGCGGATTCAGGACCGAAGCCAGAAAGAAGCTCCCAAAGGAATTCTGTTTTCGAACAGCGGCCACAGTGCGCGAGATGGTCAGGCGCGGCAATGGTCTGATCGACAAGTGGGAGCGCGATGGTTTCGAACTTGGCTTGGAAATCGGACGGGGCGGCGTCTGGCTCAGATTATCCAACGAGCAGTACCGGGCGCTTGGAGGTGCGCTGTAGGGAAAGGGAACATCAACCGTAGCTCACAACGGATGTACATATCCGGGGCGCGAGGGCAGATGTGCTAGTTTATCGGCCTGTCCTCGCAACACCCTTACGCGCATTAACCGGTGAGGCACGAAAACCGCGATTATGTGGGCTCGCGGTCATATTGCCCCATTGATAGCCTTATATGCGAATACGTCGTCCCCGGCTAATCGGACTGGCTGGTTTATTGCAGATTGCAAAGATTCAAAATCGCGGTGACCTTCTCCAACAATGGGAGCACCTCATTTAACTAATTTTGTGTGGATAGAATCAGGAATTTTTCTCGGAAAGTGTCAGAAACATCAATACTTAACCTATTCCTGACAGCTTTGACGACCGACGCTGATGTCAGGGTGAACTACACCCGTTTCGGCTCATTCTGGACTCATACAGTCCAAATTCCGAAGCCCGCTTTCAACCACTCAATCATTTGAGCCGAACCTCATTCTGGACAAAGCGCACTCCAGACTGAGGTTACGCCCACGCCGACCTGTGCCTGTGCGCGCGGTCGCGCCCCTTCTGAGGTGAGCACCCCGCGCTCACTGACCCAACACAATCAGCTTTTCATTGAAACCACAGAACCGAAGGACATCACATGACCGGACAGCGAGTTGGCTACAAAAGAGTCTCAAGCGTCGACCAGAACAGCGCCAGACAGCTTGATGGAGTACCAGTCGACAAGTGTTTCGAAGACAAAGCGAGCGGCAAAAACATGTGTCGACCGGAATTGCAAGCGGCACTCTTGTATTGTCGCGAAGGTGATTCCTTAGTCGTCCATAGCATGGATCGGCTAGCCCGCAATTGCAGTGATCTGTTGAAGATTGTCAGCGACCTAACGAATCGGGGCGTAGCTGTTGAATTCGTCAAGGAAAACCTCAGGTTTACGGGGGAGGATTCACCGATCGCAATGCTTCTTCTCTCTCTGATCGGTGCCGTGGCCCAGTTCGAGCGGTCCATTATCCTCGAAAGACAAAGGGAAGGAATCGCCCTGGCCCGCGCAGCGGGGAAATACAAAGGGCGTAAGCCAATCCTCAATTCGGCACAGATCGAGGAACTGAGCAGACGCACACGCGGCGGGGAGCCTAAGAGCGGCTTGGCGAGGGAATACGGAATAAGCCGGGAAACCCTCTATAGCTACCTGCGAGTCGGGACAAAAAGCAGAAATGCCACTGCTGCGGAAGTGGCTTCATGCCGATAAACATCTGTCATGGACGCATTTGACTTTCCGGATTTAGTTCCAGACGAAGAACCGGACGAGCACCCAGAAGAGCTTCATAACGTGGCGAAGCGTGTCCGATACTGCTACCTAAAGACCGAAAGGTCGCGGGAGACCAGGTGCACCTGCGGCAATACTTTGGTGGCCAAAAAGCGGCAGGAGACCATTACCTGCACCTGCGGCAACACCTTAATTACCAAAAGGCCGCAGGAGAGCCCCGCCTGCCCCTGCGGCAACACCTCGGTCTACAGATATGGGAACCGGACACACAGCTATCGAGATCTCCCCAGGCTACAAGACCGCACTGTATTGGTCATCAGGAGACAACGCTATAAGTGCCGGAAAAAAGAAGGCGACGAACTCGCATGCGGAGAAACATTTGTTCAGAAAATCGCCGGCTTGGATTCGGATCGGTCCATGACGACAAGATGCCTGGAATGGATACGTGCGAATTGCCTTCGGTACTCTTCTGAGGATATTGCTGATCACATCGGTTGTGACCCGAGAACTGTAAGGGAGATTGCCTACGAACGTATACGCGTGCTGAAAGCTACGCATCGACGGTACCTTCCCGTATGGCTGGGGATTGACGAAACCTACTTCAAAGGACACATAAATACGCGTTGTTGTGTCTTCGTAGATTTGGAGCAGAGAAGACCCATCGATCTAATCGATAGCAGACCGATTGAGGTTGGACACAAACAGACCAAAAGCAAAAAATCCGGACCGACTGAGTCTGAACTGGTACGTCAGTGGTTGAAGCAATTCAGCGACAGCGACCATCTCGCTGGAGTTGCCATGGACATGTCTGAAAACTTCCGGCGCGTAGTCAGGGAGGTCTTCCCCGACGCCGAGATAGTTGCGGACCGATACCACGTCGAGAAATGGGCAAACATAGCAGTCGATCGGGTCAGGGATAGTACCGAAAAGCAGCTAAGGAGAAAACTGAAAAAGGGCTGGGATACTGAAGAGTGGACGCAGAAGAGCCGATTGCTACGGAAACATAGGGGCCAGATGTCAGATGGGAACGACCTAACGAAGCGAGATAAGAGTCCAGCCGCAAAACAAATACAGAAAGAGCGGGACCGTCAATGCGAGGAGGAATTTCTGCGATGGCTGAGCTTACATCCTAAGCTCGAGATCGCTTACGGGCTGAAGGAGTCGTTCTGCAATATCTACAACAACTGCCAACGCAGGTACGAAGCGAGAAAAGCTCTCCGGCGATGGACGAGACGCTTCCCTGAAGACATGCGCGGCCCGTTTAAAGAGGTGCTGAGAGCTACACGAGAATGGCGGAGGGAGTTTCTGGCCTATTTTCCTGTCCGCAAGTCCAACGGATACACGGAAGCCTTCAATAGTGTCTTGAAGAGGATCAACCGTGGCGGTAACAACTACTCGTTCGACGTGCTGTGGGCGAAGGCGATTTACGGCCGCAAGCCCGAACACGAGACAGTAATGCTCAGGCCTCCCTCTCTGGAGCAATTCGCTCTCGATTCACAGCCCGTCCGCGAACTCTGCCATTATTGTGGACAGGAGTATAGCGCTGACGAAACCGCCGACCCGGAAGAGACTTTTGGTCGTTTTATCACATTTAGCAAAGTCGATGATAAGTGGATTCAAGATGGCTGCTGGAGGTGTCCGATATGCGACAGCTACATGATGACGGAGGCATCGAAACCTGTTGTACCTGCAGCGAAATTTTCAGTCGAGTATTTGCAAGATGTCGGAGTGGGTGACGACGTTTCGGCGAGTCGGTTCGCGGGGAATTTTTGCGCGAGCTGCGGGAACCCATTCAATGCCGATCAACTTTTCGACCTCGATCTCGATTTCTTGGACGGTCGACCTGGGGAGTTTCTAGTGTGCGCTAATTGCCGTGACAAGGATTTAGAACAGGGGAAGAAGACCCCCTTCGCCACAGCGAACGATGTGAAGGGATGGTGGATGGCTCAGTTGAAGGACTGCGAATTCGCGACGGAATCGGGGGACGAGAAATCCGAGGGCCATGAGGACGAGGTGTTAGAGCTCGGGGAGGTGCAGGCATATGCCCCCGCAAGTGCTCTAACAGACTCGATGGCGGTGGATGGGCCCTGCCTCACAGAATCGATCACAGTCTATGCTCCTGAAGATCGTGGGAGAACGCAGACCCGACGTGTTCCCGACGCAGCCATGATTGAGTCGGAGTTGAATCCAGAGCCCGGCACCGAAAACACGGGCGGGGAGCTGAATGAAGCGAAAGTATATGCATTCCCGATAGCATCGGCGGATGGCTGCCCGGCTGTTCCTACCGACCCAATTCCCGCTACCGACCAACGAATTCAAAATCCGGAAGGCTCGAAGCGGTCTAAAAGGAGGCCGCCCCTCGTCCGAAATCTAGCACGCGATCTCAGGCCTACCCCAAAGGCCGCGCAGTTAAGCTTTGACTTCTTGAGGTGATTCGAACCAATCGGAAGCGGAGGCTGCAAATCGTTTGCGTTGTCGAGTCTTCGAGATTTGCCGTGTTGCGCGTAAACTCCGTTGCCGCGTCCAGCTTCCGAAGTCTCCTCTCTTGGAGCTCGGTCGGCGCCGGCATCCGCACTAAACAGCACCATCCGCCTGTCGCCCACCCAGCTTCCGTGAAACTCCTGCAATCGTTCCAACGCCGAACTCGTACTCCCGGCGTACCTGTTGGAAAGCTCCACCTTCTCCCTCCTGGTCAGCCAACTACGCTTCCTTAGCCCCCATCCACGAAGCGCAGCCAACACCCTCCCAGGTAGGCCAAAGTTAACTGCCACGGGTAGGCCAGACCAGTTTGCCAAAATCAGTGCACCGAGAAACTATAATGACGCTCAACATAAGGAACCCACCCCATGCCGATCCGAACCGCCATTTGGAAGGTTGCGCCCAATCCTGAGCCGCTCACAGAATCAGCCATTGCAAACGAGCAATTGCTGGAAACGATGATTGTTGCGGCGCCTGCCCTGATATCAGATGAGTGGATGTTGATCGGAAGGCAAGAAGACACGGGGTTTGGAGGAAGGATCGATCTCCTTGCAATTGCACCCGATGGTTCGCTTGTATTGATTGAGCTAAAGCGCAATCAGACTCCCCGTGATGTTGTGGCGCAAGCCCTGGACTACGCCAGCTGGGTCCAAAACCTAAAGTCCGAGGACATCGTTGCAATTTATAGCCGGTTTCTGCCGGGGCACCTACTTGCGCAGGACTTCCAGGCTCGGTTTGGGATCGCACTCGATGAAGATAATCTGAACGCTAACCATCAGATCATAATCGTGGCTGGATGTCTGGACGCCAGCACCGAGAGGATAGTCGGCTACCTAAGTGAACGCGATATTCCGATCAATGTGCTCTGCTTCCAAGTTTTCAGCTCTGGCGGTGAGCAACTCCTCAGTCGCTCATGGCTTTTGGACCCAGTTCGCACGCAAATCAACGTAGCCGTTTCCGACAAATCAAACGAGCCCTGGAATGGAGAGTTTTACTGCTCCTTTGGCGACGAGAAATCTCGATCATGGGACGACGCAGTTCGCTACGGGTTTATAAGCGGAGGCGGGGGCACGTGGTACAGCAAAACTCTGCAACTACTCAGTCCGGGCGATCGTGTGTGGGTAAAAGTTCCTGGGCGGGGGTTCGTCGGAGTGGGTCGCGTTACCGGGCGGTCGCAGAGGGCTGCTGATTTCAAAGTAACGACTCCTCAAGGTGAGGTTCCCGCTCTCGACGTGCTTACAACGGCAAGCCACCTGCTTCCATTTGCAGACGATCCCGACAAGAGCGACTATTTTGTACCGGTCCGGTGGCTTGATACAGTTCCGCTGAAAGATGCAGTTCAGGAAATCGGCATGTTCGGGAATCAAAACACGGTCTGCAAGCCTACGACTCCGAAATGGCGCTCGACAGTGGATCGACTGAAGGAAAAATTCCCGAATTTCGACCAGCCTTAGAACCGCAACCATAAACAAGGAAAACAACGACAAATGATTGCTTGGGTGCTCTGTATTCTCTGTATCATTTTTGGCGTCGCTGCTCTTGTACTTGCATTGGTGAATGCCCGACTAAGACGAGAGCTGAACGCGTTGACGCTTGAGTTAGAGGAGGCCACGCGCCGATTGGCCGAAATCGAAGACGCTCGAAGCCCCGGCGGTCTCTTCCAGAAGGCAGTCGAGGTGCTCGTTGGGATGGGAGTTCCGGGCCTCATTTTACTGGCCGTAATGGTTACCTCTGGATTTGCAGGTGCCGCCGCCATCACGACAGCGCTAGCAGCGCTCGGCGGTCCATTCGGTATGCTCGGCGGCATCACCTTGCTTATCGGGATGGGATTAGCAGCGAAAGCTCTCGCTGAATACGGATATCCGAAGTTGGCTCAAGCGGTGGTCAGGGGCCTGATTGAGAAAGGTGAGTCGCGCGATAGTATCCGAAAGACGCTCCACTCAATTCCGAAGTGGATTATTTCAAGCCGGATACGGAACAAAGTGCTGGAATCCCTTGGCAACTAGGTCCTCGCCCGTAAGAAGTCCGGAGCCGCATCGAAGTCAGGGCTTCGTGCCGGACGGTTCGGTTGGACCGGTCTGATGAATGCGCTCGAAGACCTCCCGAGCCAGATGATCTTGCGCAAGCAAACGGAACTGCTTGTCGCTCATTACCCGCCGGAAGATCTCGTCGTTGCCTTCCATGCGCTGAATAAAAAGGTCGTCGAGAACCCGGCCAAAGTAATCTGAGAAGTTGCCCAGACTGTTTGCCATCGCTGCCTCGACAATCTTCTCGTCGCGCTCGGCCGTGGCGCGCACTTGGTCGAAAAAGAGTTGGTCCGCTGCGGTGAAGTCGGTGCCAAAACGCTCGTTGAGCTGGTCGACAAGCGTGGAAAGCGGAACCTCTTTATCAGTCTGCGCTCCGGTGCCTACATCGGTTGGTCCCTTTAGCGGGTCCGCCTCACCTTGGGACAAGTCAATGGTGCCGTCGCTCACCTGTTGCAGCCGGAAGAACTTGAGCGCCACGTCATCGTCGAGTGTGAATTTGGCGCCGTCCCCGGGTAAGGGCAGCTTTGATATCAGATTGCGCGCAAAAGCGTAAAGTCGCTCCAACTCCTCGTCGAAGTATGGAAGTATCTGTGAAAGGAAACCGTACAAATTGCGGAAGGTAACGAGAAGCCCACGAAACTCCTCCCGTTCCGTCTCCTCACGCTCTTTGAAACGAGCGACACAGCGATCCAGGACGGCATTCATCAGCCTGTGATCCTGGCCGCTCGGATCTCGGCGTGCTTTGAACCAAATTGCTGCGAATTCCATGACGTCCTGCGGCGTGAAAATGGCGGGCTGTAGAAGCTTATGGTGAAGCTCATTCAGCTTCTGCGGATCGACGTTTTCGCCGACGGGAGTCGCCTCGTAATAGGGCTTGAACGATTTAAAAATGTCGTCTTCTTCGTTACGGAAATCGAGGACAAAGGTGCGCGTCTTGCCGGGGGCCATGCGGTTGAGGCGCGAGAGAGTCTGCACTGCCTGCACCCCTGCCAACCTCTTCACAACATACATGGACTGCAACAAGGGCTGATCAAATCCAGTCTGATACTTCTCCGCGACAATGAGAACGCGGTATCCCTCACCGGAGAAACGCTCGGGCAGTTCGCGTTCTGACAATCCGTCGTTCATACCTACTTCGGTAAACGTAGAACCCGGCTGGTCTGGATCCAAGACGGTGCCGGAGAATGCGACCAACGCGCGGATGCCGGTGTAGCCCTTGCCTTTGATGTAATTGTCAAAAGCCTGTTTGTACTTGACCGCAGAGAGACGTGAGGCAGTGATCACCATGGCCTTGGCTCGCCCGCCCAACTCGTGCATCACCTTGAGGCGGAAATGCTCGATGATCACCTGCACCACTTGTTCAATGTTGACGGGGTGCAGCTCCAGGAATTGGCCGAGTGCCTTCGCGGCCGCTTTCTTTGGCACTTCGGGATCATTCTCGATCTTCTTGATGAGGCCGAAAAAACGCTTATAGGTTGTGTAGTTCTGAAGGACATCAAGGATAAACCCTTCGTCGATCGCCTGCCGCATCGAATAGAGATGGAACGGTGAGGCACCCGATGGCCCTGGCTCATCGAACACAGCCTTGGTTTTGAACTTCGGCGTAGCGGTGAAGGCGAAGAAGCTAAGATTTGGCTGGCGCGCCCGACTCATCATCTCTTTCAGGATGGCCGCCTTCGCCTCTTCAGTTAATTCGTCGTCTTCCTCTTCGCTCAGCTGCGCGGCGATGGCGTCGGCAATGCCGTCCTTGTTCAGAATGCCCTTGAGCGCCGCGACCGTCTCGCCGGATTGCGAACTATGTGCCTCGTCCACGATCACGGCGAAGCGCTTTCCAGCGGTATTTAGTGCCACCTCTTCGCCCTTCTTCTCAAGTGTCCGGATTGCTTGGCTGATGAAGGGGAATTTCTGAATTGTCGAAATGATGATCGGAGTCCCGCCGGCCAGCGCCTTGGCAAGCTGCTGAGTATTCTCCTCGATTTTCTCGACCACGCCGGTCTTGTGTTCAAACTGGTAAACGGTGTTCTGCAACTGCTGGTCAAGCACACGCC
>JBAWCO010000446.1:0-6708 GCA_049590315.1 Occallatibacter sp.
CAATTACGACCATTCAACCCGTCTGGCCGGTGGGCTCCGTCAAATCGGGCGATGTCATCCAAATTGACATCGGCGTGAACGAACAGGGCCAGGTAACCGGCGCCGGATTTAAGGGTGGTTCCGTTGCTGCTCAAATCGCAGCGAATGACGCGCTGCGGAAATGGACATTCCGGCCACTGATTCGCAACGGCAAGCCGCAATACTTCCATGGGATAGTGAAATTCATCGTCCCATGAAACGGTGGCCAAAGTGATGCGGGTAAGCGCCGCCCCAGCATGAAGCTAAACGCCCAATGCGGGTACGACCACATGAGTTGCGTGAGATAACTCCAGCTATCTTCGACTTGCCTGTCTGTTAGTGAAAGGCTAACTCGTCGATCCTGAAAGACCGACAAGAGCCGTATAAAACCTGATGAAATGCGTCGTTAGTTGCTCTAGAATTTCCCTGAAGTGATTGCAAATATCGTGAAAAGTGGGGAAAAGCGATGCGTCCCAAGGGCGAAGCGGAGCAGCCACAGCGTGAGTTGTTTCAGATCGATTTGGAGCAGTTGATCGACTCGAGCCATCCTTTGGTCCGTCTTGGCCAGTACATCGACTGGTCATCGTTTGAGCAGACGCTGGGCGATACTTACCATCCCAGTCAAGGAGCGCCAGGCATCTCGACGCGGCTGATGGTTTCCCTGCACTATCTGAAGTACCAACTCGATCTGAGCGATGAAGACGTTGTGGCCGCATGGGTTGAAAATCCCTATTGGCAGCACTTCAGCGGGATGAGGCATTTTCAGCATCGGATGCCGATCGATCCATCGAGCATGACGCGCTGGCGCAAGCGGTTGGGCGATGCCGGCGCCGAGCAGATGCTGCGCGCCACGATTGAAGCAGGCATCAAGATGCGGGTGATTCGTGCTGCCGAGTTGAAGCGCATCAACGTGGACACGACGGTTCAGACCAAGGCGATTCGTTTTCCCACCGATGCCAGGCTCTATCAACGCATGCGCGAGCGGCTGGTGAAAGCTGCGCGGGCAGAAGGGTTGATGATCAAGCAGAGTTACGAGCACGTCGGCCGCCGCCTGTTGATGCAGTCCAGTCGTTATGCCCATGCCCGCCAGATGAAACGCGCACGCGCCTGCACGCGCAAGTTGAAGACACAGTTGGGGCGCATCGTTCGCGAGATAGAACGCCAAGTGGAAGCGCCATCCGGAAAACTTCGAAACTTACTTGCAACGGCGCATCGGATCCATGCGCAACAGAGGCATGACAAGAACAAGATCTACTCGGTTCACGAGGCTGAAGTCGAGTGCATCGCAAAAGGCAAGGCGGGCAAACAGTATGAGTTCGGCAACAAGGTGAGTGTTGCGGTGAGCAGCCGCGGTGGATGGTTCGTCGGGGCGAAAAGTTTTACTGGAAACCCCTATGACGGCCACACGCTAGCCGAGCAGATGAAGCAAGTCGATAACTTGATCGGCAACAAAGTAAGCGAAGCACACGTGGACATGGGCTATCGCGGCCACAGCTACGATGGCCCAATTGCGGTGCATGTCGATAAGCGGCGAAGAGGCAGGACACCGCGAGCTCTATGGAGATGGATGAAACGCCGGGCCGCGGTCGAGCCAAGCATCGGACATCTGAAGAGTGAGCACCGGCTGGAACGCAATCGGTTGAAGGGCGTTGAGGGAAATGCGATCAATGCCCTCCTGTCGGCCGCGGCAATGAACTTCCACAAGCTCCTCGGAGCTTTTTGGTGCATTTTTCTGCTCCGCCTGTCGGGCATATGGAACGGACTTGTTGCCTCGCAAGGTCCACAACCATGCCTGACTCAATTCCAAAATGCCTGAAACGAGTTTTTCAGGATCGACTACTTTACAAATGACCGATAGGGTTCGATGGATGGAGGTGAATGTGACACGAAAGGTGTATCGTGTGATCCCTCGGTGCAAGGTAATAATACTCACGAGGGAAAGCTGTCTTGACAACTATTACACTCTACAAGCCCAACGGCGACCCGATTACATATATGGAACCTACGAATGTAAACGTGGAAAACGGAGTTGTGACTTTCTATTGGGTAAAAGAGATATCAGGTAAAGCACAGAAGATCATGACCAACCTGCCATTCTTAATTCAACATGATGTTATGGGGCATTGACCGGGCAGAGTTTGGTCTTTTCGAGAAATGAATGCAAGTACGAATCACCCGTCCCCATTTGCAATCCGTATGAGCCCAAGCCAGCGAAGCCCCTCGAAATCGAGGGGCTTTCGCGCGTCTGGAGACGAGATGACTCGGGGAGGTAGGGTTGAATTCGGCGGACTGCGACATGCGTCAGGCACACGACATAAACTAATTCCATGTTGGACTATGAGATTTCTCCAGCCGAGGCCGCGGCGCTGCTAAGCGCTGGTAAAGCCAAACTGATTGATGTGCGGGAGCCGTGGGAGTTCGCCACATCGCCCGTGGCGGGCAGCGTGGAGATGCCCATGGGCGATGTTCCGGCGCGCGCACACCAGGAACTTGACCCTGACGAACGGCTGATGGTGATGTGCCACCACGGCGTCCGTTCGATGAACGTGACGGTATGGCTGCGCAACCAGGGATTCGAGCAGGCGCAGAGCGTGCGCGGGGGAATCGATGCATGGTCTGGCGAAGTGGATGCGACTGTACCCCGCTACTAGCGTCCAAATGAATAGGTGACCTGCAAAAGGCCGTTGTCGATGCCGGGATTTTGAAGTGCGGTTTCGTGGTTTGAGATGTGATGGTAGCGGTATTCGGCTCGTACGGAGCGGGTTTTGGAGCGATATAGCTCGACTCCGGCGCCCAGGTCGAAAGTGAAGTTGAAGGAACCAGCCTGAAGCTGCGGGATGGGCTGGGTGGAATACATGTATCCCCCATGGCCGCTGATGAACGGCTGGATCTTTTTGCGAGGGAGGAAGTTCCACTGCATCCCAACCGGAGAGATGGCTTCGCCGATGGTCCAGCGGCGGCCGCAGGTTATGGTCTCGGTGCCGCTATAGACAACTCCCTCGCCGAAGTTCACCGAGAAGCTTTCCGATCCGGGGATGCAGGGGCCAGGCTGAAGCTCGGTGAATGAACTGGTGATCACAATTGGAGATGTCTGATTGATGACGATGTTCAGTACCGGGTCGCTCTCAAGAGCCACCGGGAGGATTTCTCCGCTGTATTGCCAGTTTACGATGCGGTTGAGGATGATGCGGCGGTTGTAGCCGACGCCGATGTCGAGCAGCTTTCGGTTATCGGCCTCGCCCAAGAGAATGTGGCTTGAGTCGTTGGAGTAAGCGCCGAATATGGAGAAGGTGTTTCTGCGCGCGAAATATGGGCTGGCAACGGGAGATTGAGCGATGACCAGAGGCGCAAAAAGGAAAAGGCTGAGCAGGATCAAGAAAATGCGAACGGGCAATAAGAATTGCACACGGGTAGCTCCGGATGTGAGCACCAAGACACCTCGTTTTCATTGACGGGCTGAGTTCAATTGGAAGGCCTATACTTTTGCTTTGACTTCTGATTCCATTTTAAGGGAGCGATCCAATGTCTTCATCCGCGGTTGAATATGCGCGCCAGAATCATCCCCGTTTCCTACACGAGTTGAAGGCCCTGCTGCGTATTCCGTCGGTGTCTACGCTGCCCGAGCACAAGGGCGACTGCCATTTTGCCGCAGAGGTACTGGCGGCAGAACTGTCGCGTATCGGCATGGAGAATGTGCGGATCATTGAGACGACCGGGAAGACAGAGGGCCATCCGCTGGTGTATGCCGACTGGCTGCACGCCGAGGGCAAACCCACGGTGCTGGCTTATGGGCATTACGATGTGCAGCCGCCCGATCCGCTCGATGAGTGGTTGTCTCCGCCGTTCGAACCTACGGAGCGCAACGGGAACTTGTATGCGCGCGGGGCGGTGGACGACAAGGGGCAGATGTACATGCACATCAAAGCGCTGGAGTCGCTGCTGGTAACCACCGGGAAGTTGCCGTTGAATGTGCGCGTGCTGCTGGAGGGCGAGGAGGAAGTTGGCGGGGAGGGGATTGCGCGCTATGTGGCCTCAAAGCCCGCTGAACTAAAGGCTGACTTTGCGCTGGTGTCGGATACGGAGCTGTTTGCGCCCGGCCTACCCACCTTGTGTGTCGGGCTGCGAGGCATGATTTATACCGAGTTGGAGGTACGCGGCGCGAAGACGGATCTGCATTCCGGCATGTACGGGGGGGCAGCGCCCAACCCGTTTGTGGCAATAGCGCAGATTATTGCGGGACTGAAGGATGTGCACGGTCACATCCTCATCCCCGGATTTTACGACGACATTATTCCGCCGAGCGTGGAAGAACTGGCCGCATGGCGCAGTCTACCTTTTGACGAAGAACACTACCGGGTGACGGAGGTAGGAGCACGGCAACTGGTGGGCGAAGAAGGTTTCGGCGTGCTGGAACGCACCTGGGCGCGGCCGACGGTGGACGTGCACGGTATCCCCGGCGGGTTTACTGGGGCGGGCGCGAAGACGGTGATTCCAGCCAAGGCAACGGCGAAGGTCTCAATGCGGCTGGTGCCAGGTATGACGCCAGCCAAGGCGTTTTCGCAGTACAAGAACTACGTGGAGGAGATTGCGCCGGCGGGCGTGGACGTGGAGGTGCGGCTGATCCACTCCGGCGAGCCGTGCCTGATTCCGGTGGACAACCCGTACATTCGGGCGGCTACGCGCGCATTGCACGAGGTGTGGGGTAAGGACACGGTGTTTATCCGGTCGGGAGGGTCGATTCCGATTGTGGGAGATTTTGCGCGTCACCTTGGCTTGCCCAGCGTGATGATGGGTTTCGGCTTGCCAGACGATAACCTGCACGCACCCAATGAAAAGTTCAACCTGAAGAATTTTGAATTGGGGATCAAGTCATTGATTCGATTTCTGGAGGAGGCTGGCGGTTGAGGCCGGGAGCCTGCGAAGAACGGAAAGACGCAATTGGATTTGTCCTGGCTGGGGGAGAATCCAGGCGGATGGGAACTGACAAGGCGCTGGTCGAATTTGCAGGACGGCCGCTCGTGGAGCGGGCCCTGGCGATTCTGCGCGAGGCGGGACTGGAAGCGCGTATCGCGGGTGCTCGTTCGTCTCTTGGCAGCTACGCCCCGATTGTGGACGACGCTGAACCGGGCCGAGGGCCGCTCGGCGGAATTTGCGCGGCAATGAGCGCAATGACGGCGTGTCGCGCGGTGTTTTTGCCCGTAGATCTACCTCTGGTGCCCGCATCTCTCATTGGCCTTCTGATGCATCATGCGGAGATTTCGGGTCGGGTGGTCACGGTCTCCTCGGTGAATGGATTTGCGCAGACTTTTCCTGCCGTGGTGGGCCGGGAGGCTTTGCCTACCTTGCGGAATGAGCTTGAGTTTGGACGGGGAGGATGCTTTGCGGGATTTGCGGCCGCAGCTGCCAGCCGGGGTGAATCCATTTCAGTTCTTCCTGTTGAACTGGCCGTTCAGGCGGGACAACTGGCACATCCGGAGGGGCTGCCTGCGACGCGCTGGTTCCTGAATGTCAACTCTCCAGACGATCTGCTGCAGGCACAGGAGAACTGGCATCGGGTAATCTGATTGCACGAGCATGTCAGATTCTCTTCCCATCCCGGAAAGCCCCGAAGCCCTCATCTCTGAGATTGCGGAGACGCTTTCGGAGACGCAAGGAAAAGCCCAGGAAGCCGAGCGAGATCATCCAGAGCCGGCGATGGGGGAGACGATGATCTCGTTCAGCCACGTTTCAATGTCGTTCGATGAGCGGAAAGTCCTGGACAACGTGAGCTTTTCCGTGAACCGGGGAGAGACCCTTTGCATCCTGGGGCGAAGCGGAGTGGGGAAATCCGTGGCTTTACGAATCCTGATGGGGTTTCTGAAGCCGCAGGTGGGATCGATCCGGGTGGAAGGCGAAGAGATCAACAGCCTCAGCGAAGAGGGGATGCGCGCGATTCGGAAACGCGTGACGATGGTCTTCCAGAACGGCGCGCTTTTCGACTCGATGAGCGTGCGGGAGAACATTGCATTTCCGCTGCGGGAGCGCGGAGGGTTGGACGAGGACCAGGTACAGCAGATCGTCGACCGGTTGATCGGGTTGGTGGGCGCTGAGGACGTCGCGGATGCGCTGCCGGCCAGCCTTTCCACAGGGCGCAAACGAGCTGTGGCCATGGCCCGCGCACTGGCGGCGCAACCGGAGGTGGTGCTTTACGACGAGCCGACGACAATGGTGGACCCGATCATCGCCCGTCGCCTGGGAGACCTGATCCAGCGCCTGAAGCAACAGCTTGGATTTACCAGCATCGTGGTGACGCATGATATGCGATTTGCCGAGCGGCTGGCCGACGTGGTGCTCTTTCTGGACCAGGGGAAGGCGCGGTTCTTTGGGCCTCTGAAAGAGTTTCTGGCATCCGCCGACCCGCATCTTCAGCAGTTCCTGGCACTGGACGCCTATGTATTACCTTCGGAATGAGTATCTTATCTATTAGTTGGAAACTAGTAACTAAGAAGAGTTACGAATTCTCTTGCTGTAACACTTTGTTGCAGGTCATCCTTGGGGTGTCGGAATTCAAGTAGAGGTTCAAAAAACCCTGAAAAAACGCGGCCCGCAGCGCGAACTTCTTTACCGGATAAGGGTTACCAAAATGGCTTCTTTTTCAACAACTTTGATCTGGGACTCGGGTTCAACGTAGTACCCTGTAAGTGTGTTTAG